>JABGZB010000300.1 GCA_018674955.1 Verrucomicrobiota bacterium
CAGACCGTTTGCCTGAGCAACCTCAAGCAGTGGGGGCTTGTGTGGCAATATTACACCGACGAAAATGAAGGCTACTTCAGCAAAGGGATCGACGTGAAGAACATGAGCGGCTGGTGGCGTGGCGAGTGGGTGGCTTCGCTGGAAAAATTCTGGCGCAAACAGGATATTCTGCTTTGCCCCTCCGCCAAGCTGGCCCGCAGCAACCGAAGCCCAAACTACACATTAAAACCGGTTGACAAGTACAAACGGGATTCTTGGGATGCAGTCGGCAGCTGGAATGCCTCCTTCAAGCACGGCGGCATCTCAGGCCAATCCATCCCCACGCGGGCGAGTTATGGAAACAACAACTGGCTCTACAACGCACCGCGAGATATTCAGGGCCGAAGTAAAGATTGGCATTGGCGCACGATCAATCCGTCCGGCCATGACCTGAACCAAATCCCGATGTTCATGGACATGATGTGGCGCGGCGGTGGCCCGATGAAAAGCAGAATGGCTCCGCCACAATACAACGGTGAGTGGAGCGGCTACGGGCAGGAGATGAAACATTTCGCCATGGATCGACATAACGGCGGTATTCAGGGGGTATTCATGGACCACTCGGCAAGGCATGTGCCGATCAAGAAACTATGGAAACTGCACTGGCACAAAAATTGGCAGCGTGATTATGGCGGCTACAAACCGGCGTGGCCAAGGTGGATGGCGGGTTTCCCCGAGCATTGATTTTACCCACACCAACCAAACCAATGAGATTAAGCCCGGGCGGAATGTCCGGGCTTTTTCGCGCTTGGCCAAGCGCTTGCCATGTGCCGCCAAGTGCGGTTGAATCCGCCGCAGCAAACCAATTTCACCAATGAGAACCCATCACATTTCCCGCCGAGGTATCATCAAGGCCGCCGCCGGTGCGGCCCTCGCGACCGCCGCCGTTCCTGCGCAGGCACAGTTGCCCCGCGCCTCGGCAATCCGGGATTACAAAATCAAAAACAAACGCATCCGCCAGTCGATCATGGGTTGGACCTTCAACCCGATGCCGACCGACGAGCTCATCGCCACCTGCGTTGATATTGGCCTGACTGGCATCGAGGGCATCAGTCGCAAGTTTTATCCGGCCGCGCGCAAGGCCGGACTGGAAATCTCGCTCGTCGGCAGCCACGGCTTTGGCAAGGGGCCGAACGACCCGGCCAATCACGCGATGTGCATCGAGAAATTGATTGATGGCATCGCTGTCGCCAAGCAGTTCGGAGCCAAGCGCGTGATCACATTTGTCGGCATGGAGACTCCCGGCATCGATCGCGAGCAGGCTATTGGTAACTGCGTCAAGGCGTGGAAACAGGTCATCGGTCACGCCGAGAAAAACGGCATCACGATCTGCCTCGAGCACCTCAACTCCGTGGACGACAGCCACCCGATGAAGGGTCACCCTGGCTATCAGGGCGACGATATCGAGCTTTGCATCGAGGCCATCAAGCAAGTTGGCTCGCCGAACCTCAAGCTGTTGTTCGACATTTATCACGTGCAAATCATGCACGGCGACATCATCCGCAACATCGGCAAATACAAGGAATACATCGGCCACTACCACACCGCCGGCAACCCCGGCCGCGGCGAACTCGACGACACGCAGGAAGTTAACTACCCCGCCGTAATGCGCGCCATTCTCGCCACAGGCTTTGACGACTTCGTAGCGCAGGAGTTCATCCCCAACTGGGACGACAAAGCCGCCGCCCTACGGCACGCCGCCGAAGTGTGCGATGTGTAAGCCAAGCGCCCCGCAAACCGGAGTTACATCTTTCACGGCGCGGCGGTTTTCTCTAGGCTGTCGCGCATGCGGTACATCCGTGACATCCACGCCGACAAACAGGCCACCGGCCAGCCCACGATCTCGTTCGAGTTTTTTCCGTTCAAAACTCCCCAGGGCGAAGCGACTTTTTTTGGCAAGACTCTCCCGGCGTTGATGACGGCCAAGCCGGACTACGCCTCCGTCACTTACGGCGCGGGCGGCAGCACCCGCGAGAAAACACTCGAGATCGTCGAGCGTATCCAAAACGATTTTGGCCTCACCACTATGGCGCATCTCACCTGCATCAAACACACGCGGGCAGAGATCGGCGGCATTCTCGACGAGGCGGCAAATCGCGGCATCCAAAACATTCTCGCCTTGCGTGGTGACCCGCCTCCCGGCGAAAATTGGGCACAGACCGAGGGCGGCTTCGAGTACGCCTCCGAGTTGATTGCGTTCCTCCGCGAGCGTGGTGGCTTCGGTATTGGTGCCGCCGGTTTTCCGGAGGGCCACATCGATTGCGCCGAAGGCCGAGAAACCGATTGGCGTCATCTCGCCGGCAAGATCAACAGCGGCGCCGACTTCGTCATCACGCAGATGTTCTTCGACAACACCGACTACTTTCGGCTTGCCGATTTCCTGAAAGGGCAGGGCGTCGCCGCGCCGCTCTTCCCCGGCATCATCCCTGTGGCCAACGCCGGGCAGATCAAGAAATTCAGCGCCATGTGCGGCGCGAAACTGCCGGAGTCGTTCGCCTCGCGGCTCGACGAACTGGGCGACGATGCGGAGGCTGTTCGCGAGTACGGCATCGAGTACGCCACGGCGCAGTGCCGCGAACTGCTCGATCGCGGAGCGCCCGGACTGCACTTTTACACCCTCAACAAAAGCAAGGCCGTGTTGCAAATCCTCGGCAATCTCGGCCTCGCCTGAAGAACGGCGAGGGATGAACTTTCGGTTTCTGCCAATACTTATCGCGGCGCTAGTTTGCCCAAGCGCTTGCCCAAGCGCTGAGGACACTCCGGCATTGGAGGACGGGTTGGCCGTCACCTTCAAGTTGGCAGCCGGCGGCGCGGCGGATCACACCGTGCGGCCGCATTTCATGTTGTACGTCTCGGCCGGCGAGGCACCGAGTCCATTCATTGCTCCCGGGCCGTTCACGGCCGAGTGGGAGGGGGTGATCCATCTCGACCTGCGTGACCGGTTTATTTTTCAGGCCGAACTTAACGGCAGCCTCAAGCTGGAACTCAACGGCAACCCGGTGATGGAGGTGTCAGGTACGGGAGGAATGACCGATCCGACCAAGCGCATCCGGCTTAACTCCCGCAGCAACACGCTCAAGGCGACCTTCACGTCGCCGGAAAAAGGGGACGCCTTTTTTCGACTGTACTGGTCGACGCCCGACTACGGCAACGAACCGATCCCACCGAAGTACCTCAAGCATATGCCCAACGAGGCCTTGGCCGAGCGTGTGTCGCTGCGGCGAGGTCGGCAGTTGGCTGCGGAACATCGGTGTTTCAAGTGCCACGCCACCAATGCGCCGGGGAGTGGCATGCCGGAGCTGGCGATGGACGCGCCCGCGTTTGAAGGGGTCGGCTCGCGGCGTGGAGTCGACTGGATGGCCGACTGGGTGCTGAACCCGAAGAAGCTGAGGCCAAGCGCGAAAATGCCGGCCATGCTGCACGGCTCGGCAGCCGAGGCGGATGCACGGGCGATCGCCGCCTATCTCGGTTCGCTGAAAAGCGGACCGCCGATAAGGTCGGTTCCATTGGATGCGGGAGGTATCTCGTCAGGTCAGGAGTTGTACAAGCAATTGAACTGCGCCGCCTGTCACACGCTGGAAAAAGAGCCGGTCGCACCGGGTAAGATGGCGCTTGGCCAGGCGCAGCGGAAATTTAGCCAAGCGGGGGCACTGTCGGCGTTCCTGCAAAATCCGCAGGCGCACTACAAATGGATTCGTATGCCGAATTTCGCGCTGGCGGAAAAAGAGGCCAACGCGCTCGCAGCATTTTTGTTTTCAAAATCGACTCCAACCAAGGCGGGTTCACCGGCCTCCGATGCCTCGAGGATTGCCGCCGGGAAAAAGTTGGTCAGCTCAACCGGCTGCTTAAATTGCCATTCGATGAAGTTGGAAAACTCGTTCTCTGTGGCGGCTATCTCGGAATTGGCCAAGGGCTGCCTCGCGGATTCGCCGTCGGGATCGTCGTTGCGGTTTGGTTTCGCGGAGGAGGAGCGCTTGGCGTTACGCCTGTTTATGAAAAAGGGCAGGGCATCGCTTGGCCAGGCGAGCCTCGCGGAGTTCGCCCTGCGGCAGACCGCCGACTCAAACTGCCGCAACTGTCACGGCCAGATGGAAAGCGTGCCTCCGTTTGAAGTGCTCGGCGGCAAGCTCAAGCCGGACTGGGCGGAGAAACTGCTGCTCGGCACGCTGGGTGAACGGCCGAGGCCGTGGCTGCACGCACGGATGCCAGCCTTCCCGGCGCGCGCCAGCGGCTTGGCCAAGGGCTTGGCCTTGCTGAACGGGCATTCGCCGGTGACTCCGCAGGAACCACCAGTGGACCCGGAGAAGGCGAAGGTCGGTCGCAAGCTGGTCTCGGCGAACGGTGGTTTTTTCTGTTTCAGTTGCCACGCCATCGGTTCGCTCAAGCCGGCGCAGGTGTTCGACGCGCAGGGGATCAATCTCGCCAAGGTCGGCGACCGGCTGTTGCCGGAGTATTTTCGGCGGTGGATGCGCAACCCGCTGCGGATCGACCCGCAAACCAAGATGCCGGCCTATTTCAACCAGGGCCAAAGCGCACTTTTCGATGTGCTGGACGGCGACTCGGAGCGGCAGATTGAGGCGCTTTACCACTATATTTTGCACCGCAATGCGATGAAACCGCCCGAGGTGCCGGGGAAGTAGATTTTTTCCTAAAGAAACGACTCGTGATGCCGACTTTAACCTCGGAACGAATCGAATGGATTTGGATTTCTGTTCCGCCGGTTTTTCAAATGCCGGTTAACTGTTTGTCATTAAGTGGCTTGCAGTTCTTCGACACACGGAGGTGTCACACCTTATATCGCGTATTGGTGCGTCTAATGTTATGCGTGTGTCGAACGAACATTTTAATGATGACGATGAGGAGTTGGGTGCCAGTTGGCACTCATCCCGGCTCAAGCGAGTGGACTGGGCGAAGGCCGAGGCACAGGTCGAGGCTGAGTTTTCCGCCCAACGCGCCCTGTTGATACACCGTCTTCGTGATCGAGACTATCCTTATCCGGAAGTGATCAATCAGCTCGCCCGGTTGGTGGTTGCGAATTTCAGTTGATATTCCGTCTTTCCCGCCGTATTCCCTGCGGCGCTTCATATGAGTTTACATGGAAAAACTGCTTTGGTGACCGGCGGCGCCCGGGGAATTGGCTTCGCCACGGTGCAGCGCCTTTTGCGGGAGGGTGCGCGCTGCGTGATTTGGGATCGCGACCAGGCGGCGATCGACGAGGCCACGGCGAACCTCGCCGACGTGGGAGAAGTGACGAGCGACACGGTCGAGTTGGCCAAGCCGGAATCGGTCGAGGCTGCGGCTGGTCAGGCGCTTGGCCGTCACGGGCAAATCGATATCCTCGTAAACAACGCCGGCATCGCTGGTATCAACAAGAAACTTTGGGAATGCACGCCGCAAGAGTGGCGCGACGTGATAGAGATTGACCTGTTCGGCGTGTTCCTCTGCTGCCGCGCGTTCGTGCCGGGGATGATCGAGGCGGGCTGGGGCCGCATCGTCAACATCGCCTCGATCGCCGGCAAGGAGGGCAACCCGGCGGCGTCGCATTACAGCGCGGCCAAGGCCGGGGTCATCGGCTTGACCAAGTCGCTGGGCAAGGAGTTGGCGGACACAAACATCCGGGTGAACTGCATCACGCCGGCTGTGATCGAGACGGAGATTCTCGAGCAATGCACGCAGGCGCACATCGACTACATGGTGTCGAAAATCCCGATGGGCCGCGTTGGCCAAGTGGCTGAAGTGGCGGCGATGATCGCCTGGCTCTCGTCGGATGAAGTGTCTTTCAGCACCGGTGCCGTGTTCGACATCTCCGGCGGTCGGGCAACGTATTAAAGCCGAAACCCGGCTCTATGATTTCTTGTTTTTGTAGCTGGCAACCACCTGCTCGCTCAGGGCGGAGTCGGGGTTTTCGGCGAAGGACTCGTCCAGCTCAAACTCTGTTTTACCGGTGTTTTTGGATATGAGTTTCAAGCCGAAGTGCAGATCCCGGAAGTGTTCCTTGCAGAACTCGTAAACGGACAGCGATGAGGCCTTGGCCAGGCGGGTGAGTTGCTTGCGGGCCTTGTCGGTGAACTTGATCGACAGGCCGTGCTGACCGGAGAACGCTTCGGCGAACTGTTTCAGAGTGTTGTCCACTTCGTTGTCTTCCTGCTCCGGCGCGTTGGCCAGCAGCGTTTCCAGCGCGGTGCCGGGCTCATCGACCAGCGCGGCATCGACGGCAAACTCCTTAACGCGGGAGGAGGGTAACTCGAACTTCAGGTTTCGTAATATTTTTTCGCAGACGGTCATCAGGCCGCGTGCGCCGGTTTCCTCGTCGATCGCCAACTCGGCGATGCGCCGTAGTCCGTCGTCATCGAACCGGGTGTCGATGCCGTACGCGGCGAATGACTGTTTGTACTGGCGGATGACGCTGCCTTCGCTACTCTTGAGAATCTGCTCGAGGTCATCGACTGAGAGTGGGTGGCAGACGACGCGCACCGGCAGGCGGCCGATGAACTCCGGCTCGAAGCCGAACTTGATGAAGTCGGGTGTCCTCGCGTGTTCAAGAACCCGTTCGCCCTCCACCTCCTCCTGTGTCCCGGCGGCGAACCCGATGGAGGACTCCTTCAGTCGACGGCCGACGATTTTGTCGAGATGGGCAAACGCGCCGCTGACGACGAAGAGGATGTGGCGTGTGTTGATGGTGTCGCCCTCTTTTTTGCCGCCGCGCATGCCCTCCATCATCGCCTGGATTTGGCCGGCCATGTCTTGCTGCGACCGGGCTGGCACCTCGGTTTCCTCCATCAGCTTGAGCAGGGTGGTCTGCACCCCCTGGCCGCTCACGTCGCGGCCGCCCTGTTGCTCCGAGGATGAGGCAATCTTGTCGATCTCGTCGATGTAAATGATGCCATAACGAGCGCGATCAACGTCGCCGTCGGCCTGCCGGACGAGGTCGCGGACGAGGTCCTCGACATCACCGCCGACGTAGCCGGTCTCGGAGAACTTGGTCGCGTCGGCTTTGACGAATGGCACGCCGATCAACTCGGCGATGCTGCGGATGAGGTAGGTTTTGCCGACGCCGGTCGGGCCAATCAGCATGACGTTCTGCTTCGTGTAATGGCCCTGTTCCTCACCGTCGAACGCTTGGCGCACGGCGTTGTAATGGTCGCACAACGCCACGCTCAGCACTTTTTTTGCCTCCTCCTGCTTGATGACGTAGCGGTCGAGGTGCGTCTTGACGTCGCGCGGCTTGTAGGCGAAATCGAAATCGTTCCGGGCGGGCTCCGGCTCGGGCTGGGTGACGGTGCCGGTCGGTTCAGCGCCGGCGAAGCCGGGTGTGCCGAACGTCTTGAATTGTTTCTGCAGGAAATCCTGCATCTGTTTCTGGAATTCGTCGGGTGATGTGGGGCCGCTCATGTTCGTTTCCTCCGGCACTGTATCAAGCGCCTCCAAAAATGTAACACATCAGCGGCTTTTTTGAAGGAAAATGACAAACCATCTGAGAGGCGTTACAGTGGCCCTGCCAACGCTTGGCCAAGCGATGCCGGAATTTTACGACACACACGCCCACTTGGACTTCCCCGATTTTCGCGAGGAGGTGGATGAGGTGGTGCAGCGAGCCGCCGATGCGGGCATCTCGCGCATCGTCACCATCGGCACAGAACTGGAAAGCAGCCGCCGCGCGATCGATTTGGCCAAGCGCTTCGACGGCGTGTTCGCCGCGGTGGGCTGGCATCCGAACGACTGCCTCTCCGCGCCGGACGATGTGCGCGGTGAACTCGAGAGCTTGGCCAAGGCTCCGAAGGTCGTGGCCATCGGCGAAATCGGCATCGACCACTACCGGTTGCCGAGCACGCGAGGCGGGTCGGCCATCGATGACGAGGTGTTCAAGTCCCGGCAGGTTTTGCTGTTTCAACAGCAGCTCGAGGTTGCGGCCAAGCTTGGTCTGAATGTGGTAGTTCACCAGCGGGCGTCGTTCGAGGCGTGCATCGAGGTTTTCGAGCCATTTGCGGATCGGGTGCGGGGGGTGTTTCATTGTTTCGTGAACGACCCGGCGGCGGCCCGGCGGGTGATTGACTTGGGGTCGCTGGTTAGCTTCACCGGCGTTTGCACCTTCAAGAATGCGGGTGACGTGAGGGAGTCGCTGGCCTCGGTTCCGCTGGATAAATTAATGTTGGAAACCGACGCTCCGTTCCTCGCGCCGGTGCCGTATCGGGGCAAACGCTGTGAACCGGCCTACGTGCGGGAGATCAGCCAAGTGGCATCAAAGACGCGGGGAATTGGGCTGGAAGAATTGGCTGAGGTCACCGGCGCGACGGCCCGGGATTTTTTCAAGGGGCTGGAATAGCCGATTTTTTCGGGAAAAACCGCGTGATTTTTTGAGGAACGGGGGTTAGCTTTTCCCTCCATGTGGATTTATCTGCTCATCGGTCTGTTATTACTGGTCCTCGCATCGGAGAGTTATTTCAAGGGTGGGGTCAATGCCGTGGTCACGTTGCTCGGCGTGGTGTTGGCAGTGAATGTCGCCGATTCGTTCGGCCCTATGGCTTTCCAGTGGATGGGCGACAAGTGGTGGGCGATCGATGAACACCCGTTTTGGAACCGTGCCGTGCCGGTTGTGGCCGGTTTCATTACGCTCGTGGTGATCTTTTCCATCCTCGGCACCGTGGCCAGCATCATGGTGCGCAAACGGCTGGAATCCCAGTGGGAGGATTACAAGCTGGAAAACTACAAGACCATGAATCGGAAGTTCGGGCTCTGCGTTGGCCTGATCACGGCGAGCGTTTACTCAGTGATGGGGCTAACGCTCATTTACCAGTTGGGCAACTTCACGCTGCCGCTCAAGAATGACTCCGATCCCTGGGCGCTGAAGACGTTGAACGAGGCGCGCGAGCAACTCGACAACACGCCGTTCATCAAGTTGGCGGCCGCGTATGACAAGACGCCGGAACTGAATTATGAGGTTCGCGACACCTTGGCCCTGTTGCTGAAGAATCGTGCCAGTACGATCGAGAATCATATGCGAGCCTATCCTGGTTTCTTCGCCTTGGGGGAAACGGAGGAAATCAAGGGTCTGCTGGGAGACGAGGAGGAGGAAGAGGAGGAAGAGGAGGAGGAATACGGGGGCTATGGCGCCGAGGACGAGGGCAGCGATTCGCTGTATGCCATGTGGAAGAGCGGATCTCTCTCACTCACCAACCTATTGAGCAACAGCGAGGTGGTTTCGACCGTCAACGAACGGTATGAGGAGTTGAAAGCCATCGAGCCGAATTCCAGGGAGGAGAAGAAGCTGTTGGTATTCATGGATGATATCCGGCACTTTTTCAAGACTGGCGAGTCGGAGCTTTACGGTGATAATGCCATTGTCGGTCGCTGGAGATTTGCCCCGAACGTTTCGCTGCGTGAAAACAAAAAAACCCGAACTACCATTTCGGTAGACGAGATGCGGGGCATTCAGTCCACGGTTGGAAAAATGCGCCGGGTGACGTTGCAGGTTTGGCCGGAGGTGGATCAAAAACAAATTCGCGTCAACGGCCTATCCGTTGGTGGTGCCTACGATGACGTTCTCAAGAAACTACGGGCGCTTTACCAAAAAGCCGTTGATGACGGGGAAGTCGAAGACGACTCGTTTGGCTACGATGGAGGGTACAGCCAGCCGGTTGGTTTTGAGGAGACATACGGCACGCAAGGGGGAGGAGGGGAAAACCAAGGTAAAGTTGACCAGGTGAAACGGATGTTGAATTGGATCCAAGCCGAGAATCCAAACTGGGTGGGGATACAACTCGCCCAAAGCGTGGAAAAAGGTGACAGTATGCGGATCGGCTCCGGTAAATGGGAAGGATCCGGGATCCGTTTTCAAGTCACAGTCAAGCCGATCAGGGTGAAGTTGAGCAAGGAAGCGGAATTTCTCGCAGGGAGTGTGAAAGGCGGATGGCCCATTCGCTCCGGCAAACTATCGGCAAACATCGTGAAAGGCCGCCTGCACGTTCTGTCTGGAAAAGACGTCTTCGTATTCACGCGCTATTAGCGGAGCGCCACGCCATTTTCACTGAAAGCAGCCAAGCGATTGGCTGCTTTTTATTTGGGCGTATGGACGGTGTTGGAAGCGAATTTGTTCTGGTAAAAGGAGGAATCGACCTTGGCCGGGAGTGATGCCGCTCCGGTGCCTGGGTTCATGAAGATGCGCGGTGGCGTCGCCTCGCTTTTGTTCAGCGGAAGGCCGCTGCCCGCCAGAGTGTTTTGCCTTTGGCCAAGCGGGTCGGTGGCTGGTTTTTCTTCGACTTGGCCAAGCGGTTCCGGCTCCGTCTCGGCCATGTTGGATCCTTCACCCAGAGCGAACAGCGCTCCCACGCCGATGACGGCTGCAAAGATGGTCGCTGCGGCGCGCAACGGATCCACCTGGTCGTTGAGCCGCTCCCAAAGCGTAGGTTTGGGCGCGGGCTCCTCGAGTCGCGTCAGCACCTGGTCGGAGAACTGGTCAAAGAAACCTTTCTCCGGTTTTTCTTTTTCCTTTGAAGCCAGCAGTTTCTGCAGTTTGTCGAATTCCTTTGGGTCGGTGTCCATTACGATTTCAAGTAGTCGGAGAGGTGCGCCTGGAGTTGTTTGCGGGCGTAGTGCAGTCGGGTGCGGACGGTGTTGGTGTTGCAGTCCATGATTTCGCCGATCTGTTCGTGCGGCAATCCCTGCACGTCGTGCAGCGTGACCACCAGCCTGTGGTTTGAAGACAGCTTTTGCATGGCGGCGTTCAAGATTCCCTGCAGTTCGTGTCGGTCGACGTTCTGGCGCGGGGTGTCTTTTGAGACCAAGCCAAGCAACTCCTCGCCCCGGTCCCATTCTTCGTCCATTTGGTTGATGCTCAATATCACGCGCCGTCGTTTCGACCGGATAAAGTTGATGGTGTTGTTGACGGCGATTCGGTAAAGCCAAGTGAAGAAGGACGAGTCGCCTTTGAATTTGTCAATCTTGCGGAAGGCCTTGATGAAGGTTTCCTGCGCCAGATCGGCGGCGTCCTCGTGGTTCGAGGTCATGTGGTAGACGGTGGCGTAGATGCGTTCCTGATACTGACGAACAAGAGCGTCGCAAGCCTCCATGTCCCCTTTTCGGGCGCGGCTCACGAACTCCTGCTCATTCCATTCCGGCATGGTCTCACCACCTTTTGCCGGGGAAACGGTGGAAAGAGATTCCAGCATTTGGATTGACCCGGTACTCAACAAACACCCAGACCCGCCGATTGTTGCGCCAAAAAGAGGGTCAACTCCTCGAGCTCATCTCGGTGATCGGATTCCCGGAGCTCGCCAAGCGCGTCGCGGGCAATAGCTAGGAGAGCCTCCAATCTGGACTGGGATTGTTCCAGTGTATTAAACTCCGACAGCCAGCCGCGCAAAATGTTCAATTGGCCGGCATCCCACTTGTCGATCATCCGGCCAAGCTGCGCGGCGATATCGGGGTCAGCCTGCTCGCAAAGGAGAATCACCGGCAGCGTCGCCTTGCCGCTCGCGATGTCGGTGCCCAGCGACTTGCCGGCCTCGGCTTCGGAGCCGAACAAGTCGAGGCAGTCATCGTAAACCTGGTAAGCCGTGCCCAACGCCATGCCGTACGCACGCAGCGCCCGCGTCTCCCTCGGATCGCCGCCGGCGAGCGAGCCGCCCAACTCGCAGGCGATCGCGAACAACTCGCCGGTCTTCATCCGGAGCGTGTCGAGATACTCCTTCTGGCTAAGCTGCAGATTGCCGCGCCGATGGCTCTGGATGATCTCACCGGAGCAGACCGTGCGCGTGGCGGTGGAGACGGCGCGGCAGACATCCGTGGTCGGGAACTCCGCAGCCAGCCTCAGCGCGTTCGCGAACAGGCAGTCGCCGACGAGCACCGCCGTGGTGTTGTCCCAGTTGCGAGCGAGCGTCGGGCGGTTGCGCCGAATCTCAGTCCCGTCCATGATGTCGTCGTGTAGTAGCGTGGCCAAGTGCACCATCTCGATGATCACTGCGGCCTTGATGACAGAGTCGTTCCAGCCGCCGACGCAATTCGCCGCCAAGCCGGTCAACGTTGCCCGAAGTTGCTTACCCTGATTCGCCAGCGCGTACTCGGCGTAAGGCGCTATTTCGGCATCGAACGACGCGACCTGCCCGGCCAATTCCTGTTGCACTCCGTCGAGGAACGGCGACACCGACAGGACGATCTCCGGCCATTGGTCGGTTGTCCCCTGAGTGATGGGGGCGTCCGGAAGTGGCGACGTTTGGGTTCCGGCTGTTAGCATTCCTGAGAAAATCTACCAACTTGCTACCGCCGAGTCAATTGCCGCCCACTTGGCCAAGTCGGCGGTAATGGATGACGTCGAAATCGCCCGACTCGCGGAGCGTCTTCCCACCATCGAACATCGGCTCAAACTCCGGGAAAAAGGCGTCGCCCTCCACCTCGTGCTTCACCACGGAGAGGTACAAGTCGGAACATTGGCCAAGCGCTTGGGCGTAAACCTGCGCACCGCCGCAGATGAAAACCGTCCGCCCGTCGAGATCGTTCGCCTGGCCAAGCGCATCGAGACTGCCAATCGTGCGGACGCCGGCAATCGACGCGCCGCTCCGCGTCAGGACGATTGTCTCGCGGCCCGGCAGTGGGCGGCCGATCGACTCGAACGTTTTTCTCCCCATCACCAGCACGTGCCCCATCGTCGTTTGCTTGAACCACTCAAAGTCGTCCGGCAAATGCCACGGGATACTGTTGCCGCGACCGATCACCCGATTCAGCGACATGGCGGCGATGGCCTTGAAGGGCAGGGCGACCATGATTCAAACGGCGATGGGCGCCTTGATCGATGGATGCGGATCGTAATTCTGTAACTCGAAATCGTCGTAGCAGAACGAGTAAATGTTATCCACATCCGGGTTGATCACCATCTTCGGTAGCGGTCTTGGCTCGCGAGCCAGTTGCAGCTTGGCTTGGTCGAGATGATTCGAGTACAGGTGCAGATCGCCGAACGTGTGAATGAACTCGCCCGGCTTCAGGCCGCACACCTGCGCCACCATCAGCAACAACAGCGAGTACGACGCGATATTGAACGGCACACCGAGAAACAGATCCGCGCTGCGCTGATACAACTGGCAACTCAACACCCCGTCGCAAACGTTGAACTGCACCAGCGCGTGGCACGGCGTCAGCGCCATTTGGTCGAGTTCGCCGGCGTTCCACGCACTGATAATGTGCCGCCGACTGTCCGGGTTGTTTTTCAACCCATCGATCAGCCGATCAACTTGGTTCACTGAGTCGCCGTCCGGCGTGCGCCAGTCGCACCATTGCGCCCCGTACACCCGGCCAAGGTCGCCCTTACCATCCGCCCACTCGTCCCAAATTTTCACGCCGTTATCGTTGAGATACCGGACATTCGTGTCGCCCTTCAGGAACCAAAGCAACTCATGAATGATCGACCGCAAGTGCAGCTTCTTCGTCGTGAGCACGGGAAACGTGTCGCCGACCGGAAACCGCGCCTGCGCCCCGAACACCGACAGGGTGCCGGTGCCGGTGCGGTCGCCCTTGGCCCTGCCGTCACTCAAAATAAGCCGCAAAAGATCAAGATACCGAACCATGTGCGCGCAATGTAAACCACCCCCGCCCACCCGGTCGAGAGCGAGCGTCAATCAAGAGTGCCGAGGACGGCTTGGGCGGCCCGGGCGGCGGCTCCGCTTTGGCCAAGCCGGGAGGTGACTAGCTCGAGCCCGTCGAGGATCCGGGTGCGTTCGCCCTTGTCTCTGAGCAACAGCAGGCTGGCCTCGGCGAGGTTGTCGGCGTTGGCTTCTGACTGGAGGAACTCGGGGAACAATTCCTCGCCAGCGAGCAGGTTGGGCATGGCGAGGTACGGTACTTTCAGCAGCGCCCGCCCAAGCGCGTGGGTCAGCGGGCTGGTCTTGTAGAGCACGACGGTGGGCACGCGGAACCAAGCGCACTCCATCGTGACCGTGCCGGAGGAGGCGATGGCGAGGCTCGCCCGGCCAAGCGCCTTGGCCAAGTCGCCGACTTGCAAATCAAGCTCGGTGCCGGCCGGGATGTGCTGCTTGGCCAAGGTCAGCATCTCGTCGCTGGGCAGCACCATGCGGAGCTGGGTCTTGATTTTGGCTGAAAAAATCACCGCCGCCTCGAGCATCACGGGCAGGTGTTTGTCGATCTCTCGCCGCCGGCTTCCGGGCAGCAGCAGCACGGTGGGCTGCTCGGTGAATAAATCCGGATCGAGCGGCACCGTCGCGCCGTCCGGGTTGGCCAAGGGGAAACGATCGACGAGCGGGTGGCCGACGAACTCAACAGGGAACTCCGGCACTCGCTCGGCGTACCAGTCTTTCTCGAACGGAAAGATCGACAGCATCAGGTCGATGTCTCTGGCGATCTGGTGCACGCGCCCCTCTTTCCAAGCCCAGATCTGCGGCGACACGTAGCAAATGATTTTCGGCCGCCACTCCCGGAACGCGCCGCCGCCCTGCGACAGGTATCGCCGGATAGCCTTGGCGAAGCGCAGGTTGAAACCGGGGTAGTCGATCAGCACGATCGCGTCCGGCTTGCGCCGGGTCGCCAACTCGAGCAGGTGGCGGAACAGGCGGCGGAACTTGAAATAGTTTTTGAGCACCTCCCAGATGCCGACGACGGCGTGTTCGCTCAAGTCGAACTCCGGTTGCAGAGCAGCCGATTCCATCCTCGGGCCGCCCGCGCCGATGAAGTCGATCTCGTCGCCGCCGGGCTGTTGCCGGATGGCCTCGATCAACTCCGCGCCGAGCGTGTCGCCGCTGGCCTCGCCTGCGATCATCAAGACGGTTTTACGCTCGTCAATCATCAATAAATAATCCGGTGATTTAATAGAGAAACGAATGTCTTACCCTTCTTTTGCCTCTAATTAACATGGCATCCGCTGCCCCTTGTGATGCCGCGACGGTGATTAACTTGCCAGATAAATCGTAGGCCCTGAACTTCATGTTTCCGGCCCGCACGACACTTCCGTGGGTCGGGGTTGTGCGGATTGACCCATCTACCGAGGTGACGGGCCGATGTGTGTTTTCTTTTTCTGGCAACAAGTTCGCCTTGCCAAACTGACATGCCCCTTGCGTGCCTGCTCCAACACAGGATCACGGTTCATTCAATGAGTTTTGGGTAAGAATTGTTCTCTGGGTTGTCAAAACTCTTTTAAAATATCCTCATGGACGCGGCTGGAGGGGGGGAGGCACGTCGTGTCGTATGTGGGGGTAGGAATCTCCCGTTCCATTCGTGTTTCTTCGCGTGAATTCGCGGTTAAAAACAAAACATCCAGCCAAGCGCTACCGGCGCTGGAAGTAGCTTCTTTGCTTTTCGCTGATGGGCATGTTGAGGCGCTCCATCACCTGCATCATGTCTTCCCAGACGTGGCGCTTGATCGTCCACGACTGGTTGCGCAGCAGGTAGGACGGGTGGAAAGTGGGCATCACCGGCACGCCCCGGTACGCCTGCCAGTTGCCTCGCATGCGGGTGATGCCGGACGGCATTTCGCCGAGCAACCCCTCGACGGCGGTTCCGCCGAGCGCGACCATTACTTTGGGTTGGATGATCTCGATCTGCCGCTTGACCCAGGGGAAACAGGTTTCCATTTCCTCGGGGCGCGGTTTGCGGTTGCCGTAAATCTTGCCGGGTGTGTCGGGGCGGCACTTGAGAATATTGGCGATGTAAACTTTGTCACGATCCAGCCCGGTGGCTTCGATGATTTTGGTCAGCAGTTGGCCGGCCGCGCCGACGAACGGTTCGCCCTCTTTGTCCTCGTCCAGTCCCGGCGCCTCGCCGATGAGCATCAAGTCGGCGTGAACGGTGCCGACGCCAAAGACGACCTGTGTTCGCGTCGCCACGAGGGGCTCGCACTGAGTGCAGGCCAGCGCCTCGTGGCGCAGCTTGGTCATCGCGAATTCTTTATCGGCGGCGGTAAGCTTGGGCGAATCATAAACGCTTGGCTCGTCGTGGCGCTGCACGATGATGGTTGATGCCGCTTGGCTCGTCGGGGTGGCAGTGCGTTCTTGTGCGGCCGGCTCGGCCAGGAGCGACAGCGACTCCGGCGACGCATCGACGTAGCGCACGCCCCGCTGCTTGAGCGACTCGAGGTGGCCAATGGTGGCGTCGAGCAGTTGATGATATGCGCCGGGCATCGGCGAACAAGGTAGGCCAAGCCGCTGCCCGGGCACAGGCCAAGTTATTCACCGGCGCAACGCTACGGCTTTCTCACTGGACGATCGCCTTGAAGACTTCGTGATCCCTCACCGGATCCCACGTGGCATTGGTTTTCAACTCGCCAATCTCCATGCCGAGCGGCTTGTCCTTGAGGCTCTCCAGCAACTCGATGCATTTGTCCACTTGGCCAAGCTGCAGGTAAATGGATCCCATCTGTATGTGAATCCGCTGTGCGTTGATTGCGTTTTTTGAAAGCGGATACAGTGCCATTGCCTGTTGCCCCCTCATGACGGCCTGCTCCTCGTCGCCCTGCATGGCGTAAACCAATCCCATGTTCATCTGCACCCGGGGGTCGATCGGGTTTTTGTTCGCCATGCGCTTCAACGTCTCCAAGCTCGACTCGAGTTCGGCCTTCACTTTGTCCGACTCTCCCGACTTTGCGTAAACAAACACCCGCGCGAGCGACTTGGGAATCACGCGGCTCTGCGACAAGAACGGATCGGCCGTGATGGACTCGATCGCCTTCAGCGACGCGACGTAGTTGCCCCGGTCCAGCTCAAAGCGATGTTCGTGAATCAGGAACTTGTCCCTGCCGACGATCCCCTGCGCCTCCTTCAGGAACGCCAGGGCGGAGTCCAGATTGCCGTCGCGCCCCCAGATGGCGTCGATCTTCAGGCTGTAATAATCGGCGGTGTCGTTCAGGAGAATGGCGCGGTCCAGAATCTCGATGGCTCTGTCCCAGTTCTTGGCGACGATGTGCGTGAACCCCATCTCCCTCAAAATGAGATCCGACTGCGGATTTAGTTCCAGCGCCACATCCATGCTGGCGAACGCCTGTGCGAGGTCGCCCTTGGCGCGCTGCACCCACGCGATGTCCTCGATATGTTGCGACGCGCTGGGCTCCATTTTCCGTGCGATCCCAAACTCAACGAGCGCCTTGTCAAACTCACCGAGACCCCAGTAGTGCAGATAGCCCTTGGCCGTGTGAACCATCGGCGACTCGGGCGCCAACTCGATGGCCCGGTCCACGCTCGCTTTCGCCAAGGCCCGGCGCGCGTCCGTGTGGTCGTGCCCCGACCAGTAGTAGCCCAAGTGGCACAACGCGATGATGGCGTGGGCTTCCGCGAATTTTTCATCCAGCAAAACCACCTTTTCCGCGAGGGCGAGGTTAACGTCGAGTTCGCGCTTGTCGATGTGCACGATGCCGCGCTGGAGCAGCACCATGTAATGCTCGTACGCCTTCATGTTCCCGGTGGGCCTGCGGGCGATCCGGACCTGCTCCTGCTGGGTCAAGTTGGCCTCGAGATAGTTGGCAATATTCGTGGCCACTCGGGTCTGCACGTCGAACAACTCGCTCAAATTCCCGTCAAACGTCTCCGACCACAGATGCCGGTCCTCCCGCGCATCGATCAACTGCACGACGATCCGCACCTGCTCACCGGCGCGCTGCACCGAGCCCTCGAGCACATGGGCGACGTTGAGCTTGGCTGCTATCTCCGGCGACGTCGGCCGGTTGTCGCCCTTGAACGCCATGACCGACGTGCGGCTGATCACTTTCAACTCGCCGATCTTCGAGAGCGTCGCCGTAATCACCTCGGTCAGGCCGTCGGCGAAATTTTCGTCCGCCTCTCCCTTGGCGAAATTGTCAAACGGCAGCACGGCGATCGACTTCGACGGGATGGCGCCCAAATCCACGCTGCTCACCGGCTTGAGGAAAAACGCCGCCACAACCGCCAGCACGACCGCTGCAGCAGCAAGCAGCAGCGGCGACTTGCTCTTGGCCAAGCGCCCGGACGCCTCAACCTTGCCGTGGCTGATGCCGACCGGCAGCCCCTCGTTGGTGATGCAGAAAACCTCGAACCCGATGTCGATGCCCTTGAGCTTGGGGAAGCCTATGCTCTGCGTGGACAGGTCAGCGTGGTGCGCAATGTCGCGTTGCACCTTGTCCGACACGGCAACGCCGCCCGGCGGCGCGACCGTCTCGACGCGCGAGGCGATGTTCACGCCGCTGCCAAGCACATCGGTCTCCGTCTGCACCACGTCGCCCTGGTGAATCCCGATGCGCAGCACAAGGTGTTCGATTCCCCCAACCGCTTTCTGGATGCGGATCGCGCAGCGCACGGCGTCATACGAGCTGGGGAAACTCAGCAGCAACCCGTCGCCGATTTCCTTGAGCCATTGGCCGTCAAACTCTTGCACGAGCGGCTGGACAATCTGCTTCTGCGTGGCGAGCAACTCGAGCGCCGTGACCTCGTCGCCCTCCGTGAGCTTGGAGAACCCGACGATGTCGGTGAAGACAATGGCGGCCAAGCGGCGCGTATGTTGTGGTGTGTCCACGGAAACTGTCCGCGAACCGTAGACGCTTGGTCAAGCGCATCAAAGCAAAACCCAGCGGGCAAGCGCGGCTTCCCGTGCGTCCTTGCCAAGCGGGGGTGGGTTCCCGTAGGTTTCCCGCCGCTTTTGGGAATGAAGGTTTACATCAACGGCAAATTTTACAGCGAGCAAAACGCGAAGGTGTCGGTGTTTGACCACGGGCTGCTTTACGGCGACGGCGTGTTCGAGGGCATCCGCGCGTACCACGGCCGGTTGTTCAAGCTGAAGGAGCACATCGACCGCTTGTTCTGCTCGGCCAAGGCGATCCTGCTCGACCTGCCGATGACGCATGCGGAGTTGATGGAGGCCACGCTCGAGACGTGCCGCCGCAACAAGCTCAACGACGGCTACATCCGATTGGTGGTGACTCGCGGCCGAGGCACGCTGGGCCTGAACCCCAACCGCTGCTCCGATCCTCAGGTGATCATCATCGCCGGCAAGATCCAGCTTTACCCGCCGAGCCTTTACAAAAAAGGCATGGAGATCGTGACGGTGGCGACGACGCGCAATCATCACAACGCGGTCAACCCGGCCATCAAGTCGCTGAACTATCTCAACAACATCATGGCCAAGATCGAGGCGAACATCGCCGGGTACGAGGAAGCGATCATGCTCAACGCGGAGGGCTACGTGGCCGAGTGCACCGGCGACAATATTTTCATCCTCAAGGACGGGCGGATGTTCACGCCGCCACTGTCGTCCGGCGCGCTGCACGGCATCACCCGTGGCACGGCGATCGATCTGCTGGCCGAGCTTGGCGTACCGACTTCCGAGCCGAACATGACGCGGTACGACCTATTCAACGCCGACGAATGTTTCCTCACCGGCACCGGCGCGGAGATCGTGCCGGTGGTGAAGATCGACCAGCGGGTCATCGGCAACGGCAAGCCGGGGCTGGTCACGAAGAAGGTGGTCAAGGCGTACCACGAGCTGACCAAGGTCTCCGGCGAGCGGATCGCCAAGCGCTAGCGCTCTGGGGCAAGGATGGCTGTCTACAGTCGCCCGCGACGGGGGCTTTTGCCACGGTCTGCCCGGAGAGCCAGCTCCACCCCGCGCTTGGCCAAGTTTTAAAGGGCAATTTGCCAGCCTTGCAACTTTGATTCTGGCAGGTTTTGTGCTATGTTATCTTCGTTTTTGCAGGGTCAAACAACTTGACTCGGTTGAACTAATAGTACGAACGACAATTTTTTCCCGGACGGATGCTCTGCGATATTTGCAAGGAAAAGGAGGCGACGGTTCACTTGACCCAGATGGTTGAGGGGAAGACCAAGAAGATCGACCTGTGCGAGAGTTGCTCGAAGGCCAAGGGCGTGGACGACCCCACCGGTTTTTCGCTGGCCGACCTGTTGCTGGGCCTCGGCGCGTCGCAGGAGATGGAGGAGTTGGGCAGCGCCACCGGGAAATGCCCCAAGTGCGGCTTCAGCCAGACGGATTTCAAGAAGACCGGCCGGCTGGGTTGCCCGGATTGTTACGACCATTTTTCGGAGGGAGTGGAGAGCCTGCTCAAGAGCATGCACAAGGGCACGCGACACGTCGGCAAGGCACCGGCGGTCTGGCAGCAGACGAAGGTGTACGTGGATCGGTTGCACTCGTTGCAATCCAAGCTGGACAAGGCAGTGGCCAAGGAGGATTACGAAAAGGCGGCGCAGCTGCGTGACGAGATTTCTCAGGTCAAGTTAGAGTACTCCGAGATCACCATTTCCTAAGCGATGAACTTACAGGATATCCTTTCCAAGCCAGAGGATGCGGCCGGTCGCGAGGGGCCGTCCAACAAGATCGTCTTGTCCAGCCGCGTGCGCCTGGCCCGCAATCTCGCCGCTACGCCATTCCCCGGTTGGGCGAAAAAATCGGTGCGCGTGGATACCTTCAAGCACATCCGCGATAACGTGATGGAGGTGGCCCCGATGCGAGATGGCTTTCACGCCGGCATGGAGGAGTTGTCCACTCTCGAAAAGCAACGCCTAGTCGAGCGGCATTTCATCAGCCGGGAGCACGCCGCCAAGACCGCCGGGAGCGGCATGGTGCTCAGCAGCGACGAGGCGCTGTGCGTGATGATCAACGAGGAGGATCATCTGCGTATGCAGGCCCTGCTGCCGGGGTTGCAGGTGGATAAAGCCTGGACGGCGATCGACCAGTTCGATACCGCGCTGGAGTCCAGCCTCGATTATGCCTTCTGCAAGCGGCGCGGCTACCTGACCGCCTGCCCCACCAACCTCGGCACCGGCATTCGTGTGAGCGCGATGCTACACCTGCCCGGGCTGGTGTTGAGCGAGCAGATCAACCAAATCATCCAGGCGGTCAACAAGCTTGGCCTAGCCGTCCGCGGCCTGCATGGCGAAGGCACCGAGGCGCTGGGCAACGTCTTTCAGGTCTCCAACCAGATGACCCTCGGCGAGACGGAGTCGGACATCGTCGAGCGGCTCAACAAGGTGCTCCTGCAAATCATAGACCACGAGGAGAACGCCCGGGCCAAACTCCTCGAAAACAAGGCCAAGATGGTCTACAACCACATCGGCCGCGCCTACGGCATCTTGGCCAACTCCCACAGTATTTCCTCCAAGGAGACCATGAATTTGCTGTCGCTCTTCCGCCTGGGGATCGACCTGAGCCTCTTCCCCGGCA
>JABGZB010000301.1 GCA_018674955.1 Verrucomicrobiota bacterium
ATAGTCAGCGAGCCGAACCTGCTGTATGTTTTCAAAAAGGCGAAACCCCGGCCACAGAGTTCAGGTGGCAAGGGGTCAAAGTGATCCCCTCCATTATTCATCACCAAGTGCAACTGCCGAATAAGGATTGAGCTTAATTTCGGTTGTTCGCTTGTTCTGCCGGAAACCGGCCATGCTGCCTGGACTGGATTCCAAAAGAACCCTGCTTTTCAGGCGGTCATTTGCGGTCAAACTGACCGTCTTCACTTGTCCCGAAAAATTGAACGCGACGATCGTTTCCCTGCCTGCGAGTTCCCGGCGATAGGCAAGAGTCATATCACTGTCGTTCGCAACAACGAATTCCAATCCGCCGACGACCAACTCGCGACGTTTTTTTCGAAGGGCGATGAGTGTTTTGTAATATGACCGCAGCTCGGTGTCGGGCTTAACGGGGAACGGCTCGTGGCGCTGGCCGTCCGGCGTGAACACCTGTGGGCGGTGCTTTATGTCATCCCAGATGACCGGCTTGCGGCAATCGGGGTCGTCCGCACCCCACATGCCGAGTTCGTCGCCGCTCCAAATGTGCGGCGCACCGGTGTAGGTGAACTGGTGCAGCAACATCATCCGCATCTCGCGGACGACAGCTGTATCGGGCGGGCCGAGATGGAGGTCCGTTTTTTTGCGCGCGCCCATCCGGAACTTGTACTTGTGCTTGTTTTGAAACGAGGTGCCGAACCGCGGACTGTCGTGGCTCGCGACGAGGTTCATCAGGTTTTGGGAGAGAGACTGACTGTAGCCGGCGTACACCCGGTTCATCTCGGCGACGAAGCCGCTCGGTTTGAGGCCTCCGTTGGCCTGGGCGAACAACCGCCGAGCCGGCTTGTACCATTGGTAATGCATGACCGAGTCGAAAATGTCGCCCTGCAGGAACGGCCGCGGGTCCATCAGTTGATCCGGCCACTTGGTCCACCACGCCTCGCCGAGTAGCAGCGTCTCGTCGTTGATCCCGCGGACAAACTTCCGGTAGTCGCGCCAGAACCCAAGCGGCACATGTGTGGCAACATCGAGCCGAAACCCGTCCACTCCATCCCCGGGGTCACCGTCCCCGTTTGGGTCCAGCCAGCGCCGGGTGACGTTGAAGACATGCGCCTTCACCTCGGGATGCAGATCGCCCTCGAAGGCATAGCCTTTTCGTTTGCCCACCACGTTCACCTTTTTGAGTTCCGGCAGCGTCTTTACTCCCAGCCAGCCCTCGAAGTGAAATTCATCCTCCAGCGTTTTGGGGTCATCAAACGAAATGATGTCATACCAGTCCCGGAACCGGCTCTTGGCCTGATTTTTTATGAGATCCTCCCACGCCCAAAATGTGATGCCGGTGTGGTTCCACGAGTAGTCCATGATCAGCCTCATGCCGCGCCGATGCACTTCGCGGATGAGTTTCAGGAACAACCGGTCGGCGGCCGTCCAGCGCCAAGTCGCGGGGTCGACCGGGTCTTCCGCATCGATGATCGCCGTGTCCCCGGCCGGGTCAGGGCCGAACGTGCGGTCGATGTGCCGGTAATGACGGGCATCGTACTTGTGAAGTGACGGGGAATCATTGAGAGGATTGAAATAGATGGCCGTGATCCCGAGATCCTCCAGGTAGTCCAGCTTGTGGAGCACTCCCTGCAGGTCGCCGCCGAACCGTCGGGCCGCAGCCAGCTTGTGAAAGTGCTCCGCCTCTGCCCTGGCCCAATCCTCCTGCTCGTACCAGTCCTGATGCCACGGGGTGACCTTCCAGTTGGCCGGCACATAACCGGGATAGGCGCCACGCATATAGACCGGCCGGGGGTCGTTGGTCGAATCTCCGTTCCGAAATCGTTCGACAAAAATCTGGTACCAGATCGCCTCTCGCGCCCAGCCCGGGGGCTCGTCAAACGGCGCCGTCAACGGCCGCGCTTGGCCAAGCAAAAAACAGGCAAAACAGCATGCCAACCAAGTCGCTGATTTCCACGAGACTCTCGGCATCGTTTCGTCAGTCGTTCATCCGCTCGATAAGGCCGGTGGTCGATTTGCCGGGGACGAATGGGATGATCACGACCTCGCCGCCGCCGGACTCCACCGCAGCACGCTCGCCAGCGTCCAGCGTTTCCGGAGTGTAGTCGCCGCCCTTCACATAGACATCCGGCTTGGCCAGGCGCAGAAAATTATCGGCGCGTTTCTCCGGGAAAACCGCCACGGCCCCGACCGACTCCAGTGCCGCCAACACCAGTGCGCGGTCGGCCTCGGAGTTGAGCGGCCGGCTTGGCCCCTTGAGTTGCCGGACCGACTCGTCGCCGTTGCAGCCAATCAACAGCACATCGCCCAGCGCCGCCGCCTGCTCGAGGTAGGTGACGTGACCGGCGTGCAGCAAGTCGAAGCAGCCGTTGGTCGCGACCAGCCGCTGGCCGGCCTCCCGCAACGCCTCCCGCCAGGCGGGCAATTGCTCCAGCGAAACGATTTTCTCATGCGCACTCATGCCGGGCGGAGAGTACACGCGGACAGCTCAATAGCCAATCGCCGCGCCGTCCTTTCGCGCCTCCGAGCCGCCGTGGAGCAGGCCGGTTTCGTAATCGATCTGGATCGCCTGGTAGCCGCCACCGGATCCGCCTCGAGAGACGTTGTGGCCTCGTTTTTTCAATTCCTCCACGGCTTCATCGCTCACGCCGCTCTCGACGATCACCCGCCCGCCGTCGGACATGATGTCACCGGTGGGCGTGTCGGAGCCGTCGTGCC
>JABGZB010000302.1 GCA_018674955.1 Verrucomicrobiota bacterium
GCCAGTTTCTCCGCCACGAACGAGGCGACCTCGTGCAGGCTGTTGCCGTCGATGATGACCAGCACGTCGTAACCGCCGGACATGAGATAGCAGGATTTAACCTCGTTGTACTTGGAGATGCGCTCGGCCAGGCGGTCGAACCCCCCGCCGCGCTCCGGCGTCAGCTTGACCTCGATAACCGCCTGCATGCCGTCCCCGCCTTTGGCCTCGTCGCTGAGGATCGCCTGATAGCCGAGAATATCCCCGTTGGCTTGGGCTTGGCGGATTTTTTCACGAATCTCGTCCTCGGACAGTTCCAGCATGCCGGCCAAATCCCCGGTGGACAGGGCGGCGTTCTCCCGAAGCAACTTGAGTAGCGCATCCATGGCCGGGAGCATAACGGCTTGGCCAAGCGGATGACACGATTTTTCGCCTGGCCAAGCGTGTGATATCAAAGGAGCTTTAATGCCGCCCCGAAGTAATTGAGATAAAACCGGATGACGATGATGGCCACCGTGATGGCGACCAGCCCGTAAACCAGCCCCGTTGCTATCCCGGCCGCGCTCTTGAGGCGGCGCGTGCCCTCGTCGTGGTAGAGCTTGGCCAGGCGCTGCAGCGAGTCGTCGAGCTGGCCGGAGAGCTCGCCGGTGGTGTAGAGGTCGCGGAAGGTTCTGGGGAACTCCTCCCGCCGTTGGAGAGCCTCCGAGGGCAGCGAGCCGCTATCCAGCTCCGGCAGCCAAGCGCGGACACTCGTCGCCAGCCAGGGCGAGCCCGACGCGCTGGCGGCACTCTCCCACGCCTCGCGGACGTTGACCCCGGCGTTGAGCAGCGCGTATAGCGCGAACGACAGCCGTGAGAGTTTAAGCTCCTTTACAGCACGACCAAACATCGGCGTGCAATGCCAAATGCGCTCGATCCCGTGCCGGATCGCAAACCCGCGATTGGCTTGGCCAAGGTAGAGCACAAAAAACACAGCGGTATACAGCGCACCCAGCGTGAGCAGCGATGGGAAAAATGCGCCGAGCAGACTGGCGCTCCCGCCGCCAAGCAGGCTGCTCCCGTACAAGATGATTCCGGGCATCAGGATGATGAAGTGGATGATGAACAACGGGTAGGCCAGTTTCATCAGCACGTCGCGGATGAGCGTCGAACGTTGGTGGTAATGGTCGGAGAGGATGCGTAAGGTGTCGTCGAGCCGTCCGCCGGCCTCGCCGGCCTCGATCATCATCCGGTCAAAAGCGGGCAGCCATTTTTCGCGGCCGATGAGCGTCTCGGAGAATGTCTCACCGGCGTTGAGTCGGTCGATGGATTCACGAATGTGCAGGCCATCACGCTGGCTCGGGGGGGCGATTTGTTCCAGCGACTGTGTCAAGCCAACACCCGCCTGCAGCAACACACTGAGTTGATGATAAAACTCGGAGCGCCGTCGGAAGCTGTTGGGGGTCTCGATCAGGGAGGCCATATCCTCCCGGGCAGCAGAGCGTGATTAGGCGTGGCTGTCGAGCATACCCTGCAAGTCAGCCTTGCTGCGGGCGCCGACGGCCTGCTCCACGACTTGGCCACCCTTGAAGATGAGCAGGGTGGGGATGGACTGCACGTTGTACTGCACAGCCAACTGTTGATGCTCGTCGATGTTGACCTTGCCGATCGTCGCCTTGCCGTCGTTCTCGTCGGCGAGTTGATCAATCATCGGTCCGATCATTTTGCACGGGCCGCACCATTCGGCCCAGAAATCAACCAGCACGGGAGAGGCGGACTGAATCACTTCAGTGTCGAAGTTGTCCGCAGTTAATGTAACGACTTTATCGGAGGCCATAACAGAAGAATGATGAGTATTCTAAAGATTAGACTTGGCCGAGCACAAAATATAAATAAGCAGCCAAGCCAATTGATCCCGCCGCGACGAGTAGAGACGCGGCGATGTCGAATGTGTTATCGCTTGGGGTCGTCTTTTTGACCCGGGCCTTTTTCCGCATGGGCGTCGCAACGGCTTCTTCCACGGTAGCTGCCGCGGGCACTTCCTCCTTCTGCGCCACGGGAGTCTTCCTGCTTAAAGCGGACGCCGGCTTTGGAATCCCCACGCCTGGTGCCGCCGTCTTGGGCGGAACCGGAATCTTGATCGTGGAGGCAGCCTTGGCGGCAGCGGCAGGCGGCACGGAGATCTTAATCGTCGGCGACGCAGCCGGCTTGGGCGGCAGGCTGATGCGCACCGTTTGTTTCTTGGACTCTTGCGAGCCTCCAGCGGCGGGAGGTTGAGTTGTTTCTTCAGACATAGTTCAGAAATTCAAAAGGCCACAGATGCTATGGAAGTTCCACCATCGTGTCAAACGCTTAATAGTGCCCAGACGCTTGGCCAAAGGTGTCTCCGATCCCGGTCAGGCTGTAAGCCGAATTCTGTCTGCGCGAACCGGACAAGCCGGACGCGGAGAGGGCCATTTATCTTATGCGACCCAACCCGGAGCCTCGATGGGACGGGCAATCCCGGGCTCCCTATTTGGTCTTGCTCCCAATGGGGTTTACCGTGCCCCCGCGATTACTCTTGGGGCGGTGGGCTCTTACCCCACCTTTTCACCCTTACCCGGCGAACCGGGCGGTTTGTTTTCTGTTGCACTGGCCGTCGGCGACGCCTTGAAGCGCCGTCTCCCGCGTGTATCCCGCCCTCAAGGAGCCGGTTACGCGGCATCGTGCCCTACGGAGTTCGGACTTTCCTCCCCCGGCAAGCCGGAGGCGACCCTCCGCCCTCCCGGGATCGAAGAACGCCGCCAAGCTACCGCCCCGCTCTCCCACAAACAAGCCGCTTGGCTAAGCGTAGTTGACTTTGGCCAAGCGTGCTGTAAAACCGACGCGGCCAACGGGCCACTTACCAATAAAAAAATATGGCAATTGAAGTAGGAACGAAGGCACCGGATTTCACCTTGAAATCGAAAAGCACCGGCGATGTCACTGACGTCACTCTCAGCAGCAACTTTGGCAGCAAAAATACAGTATTGCTGTTTGTCCCGTTGGCGTTCACCGGCGTTTGCACCGGCGAGCTGTGCGACATCACCGCGGGGCTGGGCGCGTACGCCGACCTGAACGCGGACGTCATCGGCATCAGTGTGGACAGCCCTTTTGCACAGGAAGCCTGGGCGCAGAAGGAGAGCATCGGCATCACGTTGGCGAGCGACTTGAACAAGTCGGTCTCCGCCGATTACGGCGTATTGCTCGACGACTTGATGGGCTTCGGCTCGGTTGCGGCGCGTGCGGCGTTCGTCATCGACAAGGACGGCTTGGTGCAATACAGCGAGCAGACCCCGACCCCGAAGGATCTCCCGAACTTCGACGCGATCAAGGAGACCTTGGCTAAGCTGCAATAAGCGGCAACCCCCTTTGAAGAGCGGCAGTCAGCAAAACTGGCTGCCGTTTTTGTTTGCTCATTTGAGCTTGGCTGGGGTGGAATTGCGCGAGCGATGGCAACTGCTTTCAAAACGATGCTTCACGGATTCCTGATCGGTGTGGCGAATATCATCCCCGGTGTGAGCGGCGGGAGCTTGGCGCTTGCGCTTGGCATCTACGAGCGCCTCATCGCCGCCATTGGCAACGTCGGCCTGGGTACACTCGCCGCTGTGCTGGGGGTCGCGGGTTTTCGGGATGGCGCGAGGGAGCGGTTTCGCGTGGAGTGGCGGCGGATCGACGGCGCGTTTCTGTGTTGGATTGCCGCCGGCGGCGGGGTGGCAGTGGTCGTGTTTTCGCGCGTGATTGTGTGGCTGCTTGAGCAGTGGCACGACCCGACTTATGGGTTTTTTAGCGGGCTCATTCTGGTGTCGATCTGGATGCCTTTAAAAATGATACGTCGCTTCGGTGCCGTGGAGGGATTGAGCGCCGTGGCCGGATTGGGGTTGGTGCTGGCGTTGACTTTCTCGGCGGATTCGACGCAGCAACTCACCGATGCCAAGCGAAAGATCGAAATGAAAAGAGCCCAAACCGAGCAGGCTGCCACGCCGGAAACCGGCCAAGCGCGATCGGCGGTTGGCCAAGCGGATACGAAGCGGATTGTGTTTTATTTTTTGTGCGGCGTGGTGGCGATCTCGGCGATGGTGCTGCCGGGTGTGAGCGGGTCGTTCATCATGATTTTGATGGGCGCATATTTTGAGGTGCTTCAGGCGGTGAACGATCGGGACGTGCTCGTGGTGCTGGTGTTCATGGCGGGATGCGCCGCCGGGTTGCTGCTCTTCACGCGACTGCTTAAGTGGGTGTTGTCGCGTTGGCACGATCCGACGGTGGCTTGGTTGGCCGGCTTGATGGCAGGGTCGCTCGCGGCCCTTTGGCCGTTCCGGAAATTCGAGACGCTCGGTGATGTCAACGTCGGCTTCGTGCGAGTGGACCTCGGCTGGATCGTCCCGCCCACTGACGCCAACACGATGTGGACCCTAATCGCTTTTCTAGTCGGCTTCAGCCTTGTCATGGCGTTCATCAAGTACGATCAAGCTAAGGCACAAAAAAAGGGCGACTGAAAGCCGCCCTTAAATTATTTTGTCCGGCTTGGCTTAGCGGAAGTTGATTTCGCTTTCGCTCATTTCATTTTCGCACGGCTGGTTGGTCGGCGCGCCGGCTTCGCGGTCGGTGCTGCCCACCAAGTTGTTTGCCAGTAGATAGGCTTCGACCTCTTCGCCGCTGACGTCGGCCAGCATGTTGCCGTTGACCTGAACGCACGGTTGCAGCATTTGTCCGGTTTTCTGGATCATCTCCTGCCGTTGGGCGGGGTCGTTGATGATGTCGCGATCCTCGAACGGCAACTCATATTTCTGCATCACTGCGCGGACGCCGTTGCTCCAGCCACAGGATGGCTTCATGTAGGCAATTATGTTCGGTTTCTCCATTATGATTTCCTCAAATGCGAAAACAGATTGCCATAAATGAATTCAGGGGCAACCTTTTTCAGCGCCATGCCACGCCGAATTCTCATTGTTCCGGACAAATTCAAGGGGTCGCTCACGGCGCTGGAAGCAGCCGGGGCGATTGCCCGTGGATGGGCGGCGGCGTGCCCGGGCGACTCGTTGGTGCTGCTGCCAATGAGTGACGGAGGGGACGGTTTTGGGCCGGTGATGGCGGAAGCAATTGGCTTGGAGGAGCAGATTGTCAAGGGTATCGATGCGACGGGCAAAGCACGGCCGACATCCTGGTGGCTCGATTCCGAGGCCGGCCAAGCGGTGGTGGAGACGGCGCAATCGAACGGCTTGGCTCTGTTGCCGAAAGGCCAGTTTCATCCGTTCGACTTGGACACACGGGGAGTGGGTGGGCTGCTGCTTGCTGCCGGCCAAGCGGGGGCGGCGCGTTGCCTCACGGGGATCGGCGGCAGCGCGACGAATGACGGCGGTTTCGGAATGGCGAGGGTACTCGGCTGGGTATTCCGCGACGAGTCGGGCAAATCGATTGAGCAGTGGCCCGGGCTCGACGGCTTGGCTGCGATTGAGTCGCCGGCGAGCCGCGCTTGGCCAAGCGTGACGGTGGCCAGTGATGTTCAAAATCCCCTGCTCGGTGTCGATGGGGCCACGCGTGTTTACGGGCCGCAGAAGGGCATGCGCCCGGAGGATTTCGCCAAGGCGGACGCTTGCTTCGG
Source organism: Verrucomicrobiota bacterium (assembly GCA_018674955.1). Classification (GTDB taxonomy): domain Bacteria; phylum Verrucomicrobiota; class Verrucomicrobiia; order Limisphaerales; family UBA1096; genus UBA1096. Next base: position 5,579 of record JABGZB010000302.1, read on the forward strand.
ACGCTTGGCCAAGGTCGCCGCCGAGACGCTTGGCAGTGATTTCTCGGTCACGCCCGGCGCTGGGGCGGCGGGTGGGCTGGGTTTCGGGTTGATGGCGTTTGCCGGGGCGACTATCGAGTCCGGCTTCGAGGTGTTCGCCGAGGCGACCGATTTGGTAACGAAAATTGGCGAGGCAGATTTCGTGGTGACGGCGGAGGGGGCCATCGACGAACAGTCGCTGATGGGGAAGGGGACAGGACAGGTCGCTGCACTTTGCCGGCGTCTCGGCAAACCGTGCATCGGCTTGGCCGGTCAGTTGGAGCTTGGGAAAGTGGAGGTCGATCCGGGGCAGCGGCTGTTTTGGCGCTTGGCCGCGATCGTGCCGGACTTGGCGACCGAGCAGGAGGCGATGGCCAACGCAGCGTATCATCTCGAACGATTAGCCAAGCGCGAGGGGAATCTGATCGCGGGCACCGATTTCACGGGTTAAAACGGAGCGTGAAGGATTGATAAAACAACCTTATTCATTAGTAAAGCTAATGAAGTTCATTAGGCATTTAAATATTGCCCAAGCTTTTTGACTGTGAGATGCTGCCCGGCCCTTTACAGAGGTCGAACCAAGTGCTGATCGCTTGGGCGGCCAATGCGCTTGAAAAAGGTGGCGCTTTTAAAGCCGTTTCCATGTTTTTTAGTTTTTTTAGGATTTGAATAGAATGAGCGATCGAGTCAAACCAATTGGGTTTCCTCCAAAACAGGGCCTTTACGATCCCGCCAATGAGAAGGATAGCTGCGGCGTGGGGTTTGTGGCCAATGTGAAGGGCGTGCCGAGTCACCAAAATGTA
>JABGZB010000303.1 GCA_018674955.1 Verrucomicrobiota bacterium
CCACATCGCCGCTGCCGGAGCCGTCCACGACATCGACGATCTTCGGCCGCCCGTCGCTGGTCTCCTGCAGGCCGGGCGCGCCGGGATCGACGCCGGTGTCAAAGATCGCAACCGTGATGCCGCGACCGTCGTAAGTGGGGTATTCCTTGAGATGGTTCAGCGCGCCGGTCTCGGCCTTGGGCAAGATGCCTTGGAGCGGAAACGGCTTGGCGCTTGGCGGCGCGGCTGTGGGCGGTTGCGCTTGGCCAAGTGCGACGATGGCCAAACCGGTCAGGATTGATCTGTTCATAAAAAGCGGGCGGAGCTTGGCCAAGCGGACAGCGGCCGCCAAGGCCAAATTAGCCCACGGCCAAGTGGTGATGCAATTTCAGTTTGTCGCCGCGCCGCCGGGGCGACACTATGACGGCGCTCATGGAAAATCCGGAGATTATAATTTATCTGCTCGTCGGCGTCGCGCTGGGAGGGGTGATCGGGTGGCTGATTGGCTCGCGCAAAGGAGCCGAGGCCGAGGCCGAAAATCAGGCGGCCGAACGTCGGCTAGAGGATCAGCGGAGCCAGGCGGCCGAGCAACTGGCCGCGCTCAAGGAGTCGTTCAAGGTGCTCAGCGCCGACGCGCTGAAAGAGGCCCAGCCAGAACTGGTGCGCCTGGCCGGCGAGACGCTTGGCAAGCTGCACGAGAGCGCCAAGGGCGAACTGAACACCAGCAAGGAAGCTGTGGCCAAGCTGGTCGCGCCACTCACGCAACACCTCGCGACCTACCAGCAGCGGTTGAGCGAGAGCGAAAAAAGCCGCAACACCCAGTTGGGCGCGCTGCGCGAACAACTCAGCACCCTCAGCGAGAACAGCAAGTCGCTCTCGAGCGAGACGGAGCAGTTGCGGATGATCCTCAACTCCAGCCAGGCGCGCGGCAAGTGGGGCGAGGAGACGCTGCGTCGAGTCGTCGAGGCCGCCGGGCTGAGCAGCCACTGCGATTTCAGCGAACAAACCGGTTCCACCGAGGGCCGGCCGGACATGATCGTGCATCTGCCGGAGGGACGCCACATCGTCGTCGACGCCAAGTCGCCGGACCTGTCGTTCCTCAACGATCTCGAGTCGGGCGACGCAGCGCAGCGCAAAACGGCCATCGAGCAGCACGGCAAAAAAATGCGCGAAACCATCAAGTCGCTGGCGGACCGAAACTACCCGCAGCACATCGACGGAGCGCTCGATTGCGTGGTGATGTTCGTGCCGGCCGAGTCGCTCTTCAGCGCCGCACTCGAGGGCGATCCCGACCTGATCGTGTGGGCGGCCGCGCGCCGCATCACGATTGCTACGCCGGCGTCATTGATCGCGCTGCTGCGCTCCGTGAGCGTGAGTTGGCAGTACCATTCGCAGTCGGAAAATGCCCGGACCATCGCCGAGGCGGCGCAGGAACTTTACAATCGAATCGGCACATTTATCGGGCATTTCAACAATATCCGAAAAGGCCTCGAGCGGGCGAACAAATCGTACAACGACGCCGTCGGCAGCTATGAACGCTCGATCAAACCAAGCGGCGAGCGCGTCAACAAACTGCAAACCGGTGAGACCGAGGGGAAGGAACTTCCCGCCGTCGAGCCGGTAGCGGAGGTTCTCCGAACCCTCCCCGCGCCGTCCGATGACGGAACCGACCAAGTTGAATCGACCTGAGCTTGGCCAAGCTCACTGTTCACTGCTCACTTCATCATAATCCGGCACCGGCGGGAGGCCGAGCGCCATGAAGAAAGGCACGACGAGAAACGCTGCACCGACCCAGAACGGCATCGAGCTATTAAATTTCCAGTAGAGCAAGCCGCCCATGATCGGACCGATGGCGCGGCTCAGCGAGCCAAGCGAACGGAACACGCCCAGCGAGAGTCCCTGCCGGTCTCCCGGCGTGTAACGCGATACAAGCGAGTTGAGCGACGGCATGGTCATCCCACTGCCTGCGGTCATGAGGAGCAATCCGCCGTAAAGCACGCCGGCGGTAGTCGCGTTGCCGATGATGAGAAACCCGGGCAACGTGCAGCAGACGCCGACCAACGCCGTCCGGCGCTCGCCCACGCGCTTGATCAGTTGCCGCGCCACTCCGCCCTGGAAAAAAATCAGCGACATGCCGATGAAGACGAACATCCACGCGATATCCACCGGCTTGAAGCCAAGCTTCTCGGTCGCAAAAAAGGTGATGGTAAACTCGACCGCCGAAAACGCGCTCCAGTAAGCGAAGTACATAAGGTTGGTACTTGCTACGCCCGGCAGATTAATGCGCTTGAGTTGGGCGAACGGGTTGAAGCCGCGCTGGGCCGGGTGCTGGTCGCGTTTCTCCGGAGGCAAACTCTCGGAAAGAAGGAAGATGACCAGCAACCAGTTTATGCCAGCGATGGCTAGAGCGATGATCGCCGGGCCGGAAAAGGGATGCAGCGCCAGGCCGGCCACAGCCTTGCCCGACTCGACCAGTTGCCAACTGAAGGCGAATCCGCCGATCGCCGGGCCAAGGATGAAGCCCAGTCCAAGTGCGACGCCGATAATGATCATACCTGAGGCGCGGTTTTTGCCGGTGGTGATGTCCGCTGCGACAGCAGAGGCGGTGGAGATGTTCCCCGCCATGATACCGCCGAGCGCGCGACCAAACACGAGCAGCGCAAAGCTCCCGGCGAACACCCAGATCAGGTTCGCCAACACAATGCCGCCAAGCGTGAAAATGAGCGTGGGCCGACGGCCGTGTCTGTCCTAGTACGCCCCCCAGATTGGCGCGAAGACGAATTGCAAAAACCCGTATAGCGAGCCGAGCACGCCACCGAACAGCGTCGCTACAGCGTTTTTGTCACCCCCGGCGAAATGATCCAAC
>JABGZB010000304.1 GCA_018674955.1 Verrucomicrobiota bacterium
AATCTTGACCGAGTCGTTGTACTTGAAAAGAACGCCGGCGCGGATGTTTTTGTCAGTGGAATCAGAGTAGGCATTGCCCTTGATCCACGTCGCCGCAGTGGCGGCCCAACTGCCACGCGAACTGCCCCGAATGGTGGCGTTAGGCGGCAGGTGATCGTTGTTGTCGTCGACGTACATTTGCCAGCAGAACTGAAGTTGGCGGTAGTTGTTCATGCAGGAAATCTGGTGAGCCTTGCCCTTGGCACTGCCAAGGGCAGGGAGCAGCAGGCTGGCAAGAATGGCGATGATCGCAATAACGACCAGCAGCTCGATCAGAGTAAAGCCTTGAGTCGACAAGCTGCGAAGTTTCTTTTTCGGAACTGCTTTTTTCATTGTTGTGTGGTTTCGTTCGTCGTGAAAATCTACTTGAATTCTAAATCGGCACCAACAAAATATTGATTTAAATGGACAAAACCAACTGTTTTGCTAAATCTTTCCCATTAATGATGAGCGTTCGCATTCAACAGGCGCCACGAGTCCCCCGGTTGTCCTCATTCCCGGCACAAAACCAAACACGTTTGCCGTGCCTCACTCTCCCAGCGGGAGAGGGCCGGGGAGAGAACAACCGTTTTTTGCAGAGGCTCCATCAATGTACTCTCGCCAGTTTGTTGCTGTTCACGTCGCTTGGCCAATCGGCATACGCTGAAGAACATGAGCGAAAGCTGACAGAGGTGCGAGAAGCTATCGAGCGGGGGGCGCGGTTTCTTTACAAAAACCAAAACCCAGCGGGCTGGTGGTCCAGTTCCGAAATTCCGGCGCTGACCGCGTTGGCGCTGGTCGCGCTGGAGATGTCGGAAGTGTCCAAGCTCGATGCGAAATATGGCTCCGAGCGGCGACGGGCGCTCGACTTTATCGCCGGTTCGGCCAAACCGGACGGCTCGATTCATCGAGGCCAACTTGTCAACTATAACACCGCCTGTTCACTCATGGCGTTGTCGCTCGCCGGTGAGCCTCGGTTTCGTCCGTTGATTATCAAGGCGCGCACCTACATCGCCGATTCACAAATCGACCTTGGTGAAAAAGATGAAATGGATGACTACCACGATGGCGGCGTCGGCTACAACAGCAAGTACGACCACTCGGACATGAACAATACACTCATGGCTATCGAAGCAATGAGAATGTCAGAACTGGCCTTGCGGCGTCCCGACAAACCCGATCAGCCTCTGGAAAGCGATCTCGATTGGAAGGCGCTCGAGCACTTCCTCTCAAGTTGCCAAAACCTGCCCGAGCGCAGCAACAACCCGAGTCTCTCCAGTTCGGCCGAGGATCGCGGCGGATTCATCTACCATCCCGGCGAGAGCAAGGCAGGGGAGGTTGTCGATGAGCAAACCAGGCGCCTCGCCCTGCGCTCATATGGTTCGATAAGTTATGCCGGAATGATGAGTTTCGCCTACGCCCGGATCGGTCGCGATGACGAAAGGGTCAAGGCGGTCATCGACTGGCTCGGCCGCAATTATACCATCGAGGAAAACCCCGGCATGGGATCGGAGGGCGTGTACTACTACTACCACCTCATGGCCAAGGCGTTGAAGGCGCAGGGCGTAGCGACGCTGGAGGGGCCTGAAGAAAACAAAATCGAGTGGCGAACCGAACTTAAAACCAAGTTACTTTCGCTGCAAAAGCCGGACGGTTCATGGCAAAATCCAACCAAGCGCTGGATGGAGGGCGACCCCAACCTAACTACCGCCTACGTGCTTGTGGCGTTGGTTCTAACGGAATCAGAATAGCAGTCTGTAGCCGGGGTAATCCGAGCCAAGCGCTTGGCCAGATTCCCAGCTTAAATGGCAGAGGGCTTTTTGAGCGGGAGCAAAAGATTTACAGGTTTTTTTTGAGCCATTGCACGTACATCTTCTCGTAAAGTGGAGCCGTTAACTCCTCCTTGCTTTTGCCTTGCCCGTTTTTGCCCCCGGCGCAAAGACATCCCCCTTCAGGGCATCATGAACCAGAACTTCCTTGCCTCGGCCTCGGTCACCGCGTTGTTTTAGTCCTTCCTGAGCAGGGTCGGGTTGGGATGAAATCTGAACCCAGAGTCCTCTCCAATTGACGACGGCCCCGAGAAGATGAATGAGTATCTCAAAGAATCGACCTAATCAGCGCGAAGGCTTCGCAAAGCTAAATAGATGTTTATTGCCACGTAGGTAGATGGCGTCGCCGACGATGGCTGGCGACGCATAAAACGTCTCGTTCAGTTCGTTGATCGCCAGCACTTTAAT
>JABGZB010000305.1 GCA_018674955.1 Verrucomicrobiota bacterium
AGGGGATGAGTTGTGTAGCCTGACGAGAAACTAATCGTTAAGCCGCGATAACCATTTATGAGCATGAAGAAAAAAACATTATTCGGTGCACTCTCGAGTGTGCTTTTCGTATTGGCGGTAACCCTGTTGCCGGTTGAAACCCTGATCGCGCAGGACGCAGCAGCGGAGAGTCCTCCGGCCGTGGCTGAAGAAGCAGTTATTGATTCGGGTGATACAGCTTGGATGATAACAGCGACTGCCTTGGTATTATTTATGACCCTTCCAGGCCTTTCTCTTTTCTATGGAGGATTAGTTAGGGGTAGGAATGTGTTATCTATACTTGTCCAGTGTTTTGCCATTGCAAGTTTAATGACAATACTATGGGTGATATATGGCTACAGCGTCGCTTTTGATACGACTGGAATGGTAAAAGGGACTACGAACCTTAACTCATTTTTTGGTGGTTTGAAATCCGCCTTTTTGTCCGGAGTAAATAGTGAATCTGTTTCTGGGAGTATTCCGGAAGGTGTTTGGATAACCTTTCAGATGACTTTCGCAATTATTACACCTGCACTGATTGTAGGTGCATTTGCAGAAAGGATGAAATTTTTGAGTGTTATGATTTTTTGTACGATTTGGTTTACTTTCTCTTACTTGCCAATTTGCCATACAGCTTGGGCTGGAGACGGTGGGCTTTTTTGGGATTGGGGTGTTTTAGATTTCGCTGGCGGCACTGTGGTGCATATCAACGCAGGAATTGCAGGTTTGGTGACCTGTATAATGCTGGGCAAACGTAAAGGTTACGGGTCGAAGGCGATTTCACCGCACAATGTGCCGTTAGTAGTAGTTGGCGCCAGTATGCTTTGGGTTGGTTGGTTTGGATTTAATGCTGGTAGTGCAGCAGCCGCGAATGGCAGTGCTGGTATGGCTTTGTTGGTGACGCAGATAGCAACTGCGACAGCTGCATTCACATGGATGGTTGTTGAATGGATGAAAACAGGGAAGCCGACAGCAGTGGGGATAGCTACGGGTGCGGTTGCCGGTTTGGTTGCGATTACACCAGCATCTGGTACAGCAGGACCGATGGGCGCTTTGCTAATAGGCTTAGCATCAGGGGTGGTATGTTATTTTTGTGCTACCTCCCTTAAGAAGGTCATGGGTTATGATGATAGCCTGGATGTTTTTGGTGTGCATGGTATTGGAGGAATCGTGGGAGCTATATTGACTGGTGTTTGTGCTGCTGAGAGCATGGGGGGTGCGGGAATGGAACTTGATAGCATGGGTGATCAGGTATTCGCTCAGATAAAAAGTGTTATTGTAACCATTGTCTGGAGCGGCGTGGTCTCGTTTATTGCCTTCAAGATTGCTGGTTTGCTAACTGGCGGATGCAGAGTGGACGATGATGAGGAGGATCAAGGTCTTGATCTGAACAGTCACGGCGAGGCAGGTTACAACTCGTAAATGAATTTTGCACCCTTGGCCAAGCTCTGCTTGGCCAAGGGTTTCTTTTAGTTGGCACCAGTTTCTGCAGTCAGCAATTGAATGTCAGTGCTGCGACCAGCGAACCAAGGCTAGGATTCGCCACCTCAATAGAGTTGAATCGCAGGTCTTGGACAGAGGGGGAACTGAAAGCTTAGCTCAAGCTGCGTTTCTCTAGGTGGTGAAGAGAGTTGCAAGCGACTCTTCATCACCGTTTTTTTACCTCAAACTTCGACGGTCTCGCCCGGTTTCGGCTGGAGGGTTTTTATTTTTGGCCAGCGACCTCGGACCTGCTCCCCAAACCAAGCGCGCGCCTCGGGGTCGCCGTGGCCGAGGATGAGCGTGCGCGGCTCCACTTGGCCGACGAGTTCCAACAGCGCCTCGCGGTTGGCGTGCGCTGTGAGGTCGAAGTCGCGCACGTCGCAGCGCTTGGCCAAACCGCCCACACTGTCGCTGTAATGAAACGTCTCCCCGACTCCTGCCGCCTTGAGCCGGCCGCCGGGCGTCGCGGGATCGGCGTAGCCGACGAAGAAGAGGCCGTGCTTCGGATCCTCGACCATGCGCTTGGCCAAGTCGTAGGCGGTGGTGTTCTCAGTGAGCATCCCGGCGGTCATCACGAACAGGCGTCCTCTGTTGAGCTTGATCTTGGCGGCGTGATCACGGTCCAGCACTTGCAGGTCGAGTGCTTCGTTCAAGTGAAGATTGGTGTGCTGCCGATTGGCGCGGTGGGATTGGAGGTCGTAAATCTCGGTGAACACCCGGCCCAGCCCGCCGATGAAAACTGTTTGTTTTTTCAACCGACCCTCTTTCATGAGCAGGGCGAGGATGGCCAGCATTTCCTGCGTCCGCCCCAGCGCGAAGGTGGGGATCAGCACGCTTCCGCCGCGCTCGAATGTGGCCTCGATGGCGCTTGCGAGTTTGCCGATCTCGCCGTCGCGTGAGTAGTCGGCGGGTGTTTTGCGGGTGCCCCGGGTGGTCTCCATGATCATCACGTCGGCTTGCACGTCGCCGAACCGCGCGGCCTTGAGGATGGTTTGGTCGTGGAGACAGACGTCGCCGGTGTAAAAGAGGGTCTCTTTTTTGCCTCGCACCATGATGCCTGCTGAGCCAAGCGCATGGCCGGCGTCGTGAAACTCAAGCGTCGGGGAGGGCTGGCCCCTGGTCGCCTTCTCGAATGCGCCCCACTCGATCTCCCTGTTGTAGCGGTAGCCCTGGAACCCCGGCGCGAGCTCGTCCACCTCGCGATGGGTGTAGAGAGGGTACTCGGCGATGCCCTTTTCGTCGGCCTGCCGCTTCATCACGTTGACCGAGTTGTGCAGCACGCGTTCGATGATGAAGTAACTCAGCTCGGTCATCATCACGTGCGCCCGGGGGAACATCCGCAGCGCCACCGGCAGCGAGCCGACGTGGTCGTGGTGGCAGTGTGTGAACGCGATGGCATCCACGGGGCGTTCGCGAATCTTGTCGTACAGCGGCAATGCCGGCGAGCCCTCGAGCTTGGGGTGGGTGCCGGCATCCATCAGCAGACCGTGGCCATCCATCTCCACATGCCACGAACTGGCACCGATGCCGGGGCCGGGATTGAGATCAGATAGTTTCATTAGTTCAGTTGTTGAGGTTTCGTTTATTGAGCAGGGCGTTGTAGGCGTGAAACGAGTCGGGGTGTACCTGCTGTTTCTTAAGCAAGGTTTTGCGGAGCTTAAACTGCATCACCTCGAGCACGGCGGCCTCGAGGTCGCGTTCGGCCAACTCGCGCACCTCCTCCGCCGCAGTGTAGGGGCGGTTCGGTTCGCAGAAATCGGCGACAAACAGGATATGGTCGAGTGGTCCCATTTCCACCGCGCCGGTGGAGTGGCAGCGGATGGCGTCGAACACGGCTTCGTCGCTCACGCTGAATTGTTCCGCAGCGACGAACGGCGCCACCTTGCCATGCAGCAGGCTGGGGATTCGTTGTTCGTGCTCATCCGCCTCCAGCCCGTGGCGCTTGGCCAAGGCGAGCAGTTCGTCATCGGGACGTTCCTTGGCGCAGTCGTGGAGCAGGGCGGCCAACTCGGCCTGGGCGTCGTCGATGCCGTGCCGCTTGGCCAAGGCTACGGCCGTTTCCCGCACGCCCAATATGTGCTTGAAGCGGGCGGGGGACAGGTTTTCACTCAGGTACGCCTCGATGCGGGCGATTTGGTCGGGGTCGTTTGCCATGGAGGGAAAGCGGCCTTGGGTTGGCCAAGCGCCCGTGGGAGCAAGCCTGATTCCGGCGCGGCTGTCACTACAAAACCGTCAACTTGGCCAAGCGCAGTTTTTGGTTTTCCTTTGACTTGGTTTCGAGCAGAGTCAGTCAACTTTTTGGAGTCATGAGATCTTTGGGAAAACAAATGAATCGGCGCGGCGCCCTGCGGACTATGGCTTTTGCCTCGGTGTGCGGAGGCGCTTGCGGAGTGGGGCCCGGACGGTGGTTTGTGTCTGGGGTGCAGGCCGGGGAAACGGCGGTGTTCCGGATGAACTTTGACGACTTTTCGCAGCTCAAGAATTCGTATGGCTCGGTGCGTCTGAACGTTCCGGGCATCCCATCCTCTAGCAGCCAAATCGTGGTGACGCGCATGCCGGGCAACCAGTTTTACGCCGTGACAGCCAAGTGCACGCACAAGGGAGTTGCGGTTAACCCGTTCAAGAAGGGTGTCGGGCTGCGCTGCCCGGCGCACGGCTCGCAGTTCGAGGCGAACGGAAAAAAAGTGAAGGGTCCGGCTCGCAGTTCGCTAATGTCGTACAAGGCAACGTACAACGGCAGCGACGCGGTGAGCGTCGAGTTCCCGGATCTCGGCTACTCGGTGGCGACGGAATTCGTCGAGGCCGGCGCGAGGGGGCGGGTGAAGTTGGAGTTCAAGACGCTCTCCGGGATGGACTACTCGGTGCAGGTTCGCGGCACGGTGAACGGCGGCGAGTCGGCGAAGGCCAAGTTCTCCCTCACGCCGGGCGGTTCGCTCAACAAGAGTAGCATCGGCGGCGACGGCAACACGGTAAGCCTTTATATTGCGCCTACAGAGGATGCCGGCTTTATCACCATCATGCGCGAGTAGTGCCGGCCCTTTTTTGAGGGGGGCGTAACCTTCGGAATCTGCGGCGTGTATAGCTAAATAATAAAGCGCCAATGCGGCGTCGAATTAATAAGAACGATGAAAAACACTCTATTGACACTGTTGGGCCTGGCCTTGGTGTTGACCGTCGGTCAAGCGGCAAAAGTCGATAAAATTAACATCTCCAATAACGCTAAGTTCGTGGCACATCTGGACTTGGACGCCTTCCGTGCCTCGAAAATCGGCACCACCCTCCTCGAAAGAGTGCGTCAGGAGGAGGGTAGAGAAAAGTTCGAGGCACTGGTCGAGATAATCGGGTTCGACCCGCTGACCGTCATTCAAGGTGCCACGATGTCCGGCAACGGCGAGGAGGACAACGGGATCCTCATCGTCAGGCACAAGGCGGACAACGCCAAGCTGCTGGCGTTCATGAAGCTGGACGAGAATTACCGCAAAACCGAGCACGGCAAACACGAGATTCACGGTGCCGGCGACCGGGGCGATGGCGAGCGCGGTTATGTCAGTTTTGTGAACGACACCACCGCAGTGCTGGCTGCCGGCCGCGAGTTGGCAGCCAAGGCCATCGACCTCGTCAACGGCAAGGGTGCGGCGAAAAAATTGCCACCCAGCCTCGTGAGCATCGGTAAGGACACGAAGAACGCCTTCCTCGTCGCCAATGCGGATGTCAGCGCCATCAGTAGCATTGATGACGAGAATATCAAACAAATGGCCAAGGAGGCCTCCCTCGTTCTGGGCGAGTCAGACGGGAAACTGATCCTCTCTCTCTCCGTCGATGCTTACGACGCCGACACCGCCGAGCAGATGGAGGCGATGGTCAACGGCCTGATCGGTTTCGCCAGACTGAGTCAGGAAGAGAACCCAGAGATAAAAGACATCCTCAAGGGACTGAAGGTCAGACGCAAAGAGGTGACCCTCTCCATTCATTTCGCCATCGGCGTAGACAAGTTTTTCGAGTTGATCGACCCGGCGCTGAAGGAGATCGACATAGATCTTCCCTAGCCTTGATTCAGTATGCCACAGCATTGTTGATGGCGTCCTCAACACAGTGCCAAGCTGACTCAAGCCGTGAGTTTGGGCCGACGGAGCGCGACACAGCCCGGGCGGAGGAACTCGCCCTAGCCATCGCCGCGAAGAAGGGCTGCATGGAGTCGTTCGAGCAATTGGTCGCCCGGCTCGAGGGCAGGTTGTATGCGTTTCTGTACCAAAAAACCTCAAACCATCACCTTACTCAGGACCTGTTGCAATCCACCTTCGTCAGCGCCTACCGCAAACTGCATCGGTACAATCCTCAATACGCCTTCACGACCTGGATTTACACCATTGCCTCGCGGTTGGCCATCAACCACTTCCGCCGCAAACGGCTTCTCGAGTCAGAGCACGCGGATGGAGTCACCCACACGACCCCAAGCAGCGAACTAATCGCCAGCGAAAAGGCAGAGAGCGTCTGGAGCCGGGCAAGGGCGCTGCTCACGGGGAACCAGTTCGCCGCGTTGTGGCATTTTTATGGTGAAGACCGAAACCTTGCCGAAACCGCGGACGTAATGAATAAGAGCGTCGGCTCGGTGAAAGTGCTGCTGCATCGCGCCCGGCTAAAACTGGCTGAATTATTACCGACGAATGACACCCATTGACGAGCTAAACGAACAAACTGACCAATGAAAGACGAACCACACCCAAGCGCTTGGCCAGACATTGAGGCGCGACTCCGTGACGAGGCCAAGCGGGATGCGCCAGAGTTCCCGCCGTTTCTTCACCGGCGAATCATGGCGGCTATCCACGCAGAGGCCGACAAACATACCCGCCCAACGGCCGGCTTGGCCAATGTGTGGCGCTGGGTACTCGCCGGTGGCTTGGCCAGCATCGCCCTGGCTCTGGCGCTCTGGCCGTCTCCGGCCCCTCAACGGTTGTCCGACGCTCCCCAAAAAGTGTCCGAGTGGATAGTTTTGGTGGCAAACAGCGACGAGCAAATGGCCAGCCTGATCACCGATCGAGTGTTGAACGACATGGTCAACAATCCCTACCAGCAGCAACTCGACTCGCTCGGCAACGAACTGGAAAACGCCCTCGACTTCACCCTTCGTATGATGCCCATCGAACTGGCCCTGCGGTAGAAACGCGCTCGCCATCGTATTGGAAAGGGTAATCATCCAGTACATGGTGGGGTATCGGAACTGTTACATTCCTACTCCGGACGGTGAATTTGTGTTTGAACATTTCTTCCGTATCGTGAACAGGTCGGGAATCTTTCACCCGAACATGCCGATTAACTCAGGATCTGGAATAATGAGTTTGGCCCGAAGCCCGGTGTGGGGAGGGTGCCTTGCTTCGCCTTTCTCCCAATCAAACGAGAATATAATATCAATTTTTTTTGGCATGACTACGGATTGTTCGTGACGGGAATTATAGTTTACAAATATGCACTGTCAATCAGAGCTTGAATCAAGCCGCCGGAGATTTTTCCGTGTGAGTTCATCCTCTTCATGATCCTCATCAAGCTGCCTCAACGAACAGTTGTCAAAAAAACCGGTTTACACGGTCATAAATTGATTTCTAGTAATAAAATATTACATATCAACATATCTTGATATGTTGATATGTTAGTTGACTCTCTCGGTATCGGCCGGTAACCTGCCACTTTTATGGGCATCAATCCGTCCAACGACAGTCAACTCGCCCTATCCGAGCTTTTGGCCAAGCGCATCGTGATTCTCGATGGCGCGATGGGCACGATGATCCAGCAGCGCACGCTCGAGGAGGCCGATTTCAGGGGCGAACGCTTTGCCGACTGGGAGCGCGATCTCAAGGGCCACAACGACTTGCTGGGTATCACCCAGCCGGAAGTGATCAGTTCCATTCACCGCGCTTATCTCGAGTCCGGGGCGGATATCATCGAGACGAACACGTTCAACTCCACTCGCATCGCCTTGGCCGATTACGCGATGGAGTCGCTCGCTTACGAGTTGAACGTGGCCAACGCGAAGCTCGCTCGCGCCGCCGCCGATGACGTGATGGCGGCGGCTCCCGGCCGGCAATGTTTTGTCGCCGGAGCAATCGGCCCGACCAATCGCACCGCATCCATTTCGCCGGATGTCAACGACCCGGCGTTCCGCGCCGTGACGTACGACCAGTTGGTCGAGGCGTACGGCGAGCAGGCCAAGGGCTTGGTCGAGGGCGGGGCGGATGTGTTGCTGGTCGAGACGGTGTTCGACTCGCTCAACTCGCGGGCGGCGTTGTTCGCGCTCGAGTCGCTGTTCGACTCGCTTGGCCAACGGCTGCCGGTCATGCTGTCGTTCACCATCACCGACCAAAGTGGCCGCACACTCTCCGGCCAAACGGTCGAGGCGTATTGGAATTCCGTCGCCAACATTGACCTGCTCAGCGTCGGGATCAACTGCGCGCTTGGCCCGCAGGAAATGCGATCGCACATCGATGAGCTTTCCGGCATCGCGCCGGTCAACATCAGCGCGCACCCGAACGCCGGTATGCCGAACCCGCTGCTGCCGACCGGTTTTCCCGAGACGCCTGAGTCGTTCGCTCCGCAGTTGCGCGAGTGGGCGGCCAACGGCTGGCTGAACATTGTCGGCGGTTGCTGTGGTACGACGCCGGAACACATTCGCCGCATCGCCGAGGCGGTTAGCGACTGTGCGCCGCGCCGCTTGGCCAAGCCGGAGCCGTGGCTGCGACTTAGCGGCATGGAGGCACTGACGGTTCGGCCCGAGTCTAATTTCATCAACATCGGAGAACGAAACAACGTCACCGGCTCACCGCGCTTTGCCAAGCTGATCAAGAACGATCAGTACGAGGACGCGCTCGCGGTTGCGCGGCAACAGGTCGAGAACGGCGCGCAAATAATCGACGTCAACATGGACGAGAGCATGCTCGACTCCGAGGCGGCGATGGTGCGGTTTTTGAATTTGATCGCCTCCGAGCCGGATATCTCGCGCGTGCCGATCATGGTCGACAGCTCGAAATGGTCCGTCATTGAGGCAGGCCTCAAGTGTTTGCAAGGCAAAGGAATAGTCAACTCGATAAGCCTCAAGGAAGGCGAGGAGCCGTTTATCAAACAGGCGCGACTGATCCGCCGCTACGGTGCGGCGGTGGTGGTGATGGCGTTCGACGAAAAGGGCCAAGCCGACAACACCGAGCGCCGCGTCGAGATTTGCACGCGCTCTTACGATTTGCTGACACGGGAAGTCGGCTTCCCGCCGCAGGACATTATTTTTGATCCGAACATCCTCACCGTCGCCACCGGCATGGAGGAGCACAACGACTACGGGGTGAGCTTTATAGAGGCAACGCGCCTCATCAAGTCGACGCTGCCCTTGGCCAAGGTCAGCGGCGGGGTCAGCAACATTTCGTTTTCATTTCGCGGCAACAACGGCGTGCGCGAGGCGATGCACTCGGCGTTCCTTTACCACGCGATTCGCGCCGGGCTGGACATGGGCATCGTCAACGCGGGAATGCTCGAAGTGTACGAGGAAATTTCGCCCGACCTGCTCGAGCGTGTCGAGGACGTTTTGCTGAATCGCCGACCCGATGCCACCGAGCGACTTGTCGGTTTTGCCGAGACGGTCAAGGAACAGTGCAAGTCGGAGAAAGTCTCCGACGCCTGGCGCGAAGGCACGGTCGAGGAGCGGTTGAGTCACGCGCTCGTCAAGGGGATCGTCGAGCACATCGAGGCTGACACCGAGGAGGCGCGGCAAAAACTTGGACGCCCGATTCACGTCATTGAGGGGCCGTTGATGGACGGCATGAACGTCGTCGGCGACCTGTTCGGCGCAGGAAAAATGTTCCTGCCGCAAGTCGTCAAAAGCGCGCGTGTCATGAAAAAATCAGTCGCTTATCTGCAACCGTTCATGGAGGCGGAGAAGGCAGAGACTGGCTCGTCATCGCGCGGTAAAATCCTCATGGCCACCGTCAAGGGCGACGTGCACGATATCGGCAAAAACATCGTCGGCGTGGTGTTGCGCTGCAACAACTACGAGGTCATCGATCTTGGCGTGATGGTGCCGTGCGACAAGATTTTGAAAGCCGCTCGCAAGGAAAAAGTGGACATGATCGGCCTTAGCGGATTGATCACGCCGTCGCTCGACGAGATGGGGCACGTCGCCAAAGAGATGCAGCGCGAAGGCTTTACGCTGCCGCTGCTCATCGGCGGCGCGACGACCAGCCGAGTGCATACCGCAGTGAAGATTGCATCCGCCTATGAGCGGGGAACGCTGCACGTGCTCGACGCTTCTCGCGCAGTCGGTGTCGTCGGCAAACTATTGAGCGAAAACGGCTGTGACGATTTCATCGCGGCGAACGCAAAGCTGCAAGACGAACTCCGCGAGAAGCATTACAGCAAACGCAAAGCCAAGCCGCTGCTGCCGATTGCCGAGGCGCGAGCGCGAGCGCCCCGTATCGACTGGGGAGCGGACGATATTCCGCAGCCGGACTTCACCGGCGTACGAGTTGAAGACGACTTCCCGCTGGAGACGCTGGTTGAGTTTATCGACTGGTCGCCGTTCTTTCACGCGTGGGAGCTGCAGGGGCGTTACCCGAAAATTTTTGCCGACCCGGCCGTCGGCGACAAAGCGAAAGAGTTGTTCGACGACGCGAAGGAATTGCTCGACCGCATCGTCGGCGAAAAATTGTTCACGGCCAAGTGCGCGTACGGTTTTTTCCCCGCCAACCGCATCGGCGACGATGTGGAATTGTTCACCGATGTCACGCGAACCAAGCGCTTGGCCAAGTTCCATTTTCTGCGCCAACAAAACGAAAAGGCTTCCGGCGAAAACCACAGCTTGGCCGACTTCATCGCGCCGGGGGAAACCGGCTTGGCCGATCACTTGGGCGCATTTGCCGTCACGGCCGGTCACGGCGTGGAGGAGTTGGCCAAGTCGTTCGAGGCTGACAACGATGATTACAACGCCATCATGGCCAAGGCGCTTGGCGACCGTCTGGCCGAGGCGTTTGCCGAGTGCCTACACGCGCGCGCCCGCCGCGAGTGGGGCTACGGCGCTGACGAATCGTTGAGCAGCGACGAGTTGATTCGCGAAAAATATCGAGGCATCCGCCCCGCCGCCGGTTATCCAGCCTGCCCGGATCACACGGAGAAGCGGCTGCTGTGGGAGTTGCTCGACGCCGAGAAACACACCGGCATAAGACTCACCGAAAGTTACGCCATGTGGCCGGCGAGTTCGGTGAGTGGACTGTACTTCGCGCATCCGCGTGCCAAGTATTTTGGCGTCGGAAAAATCGACCGCGACCAAGTCCAGGACTGGGCCACGCGCAAAAACATGACCCTCGCCGACGCCGAGCGCTGGCTTGCCCC
>JABGZB010000001.1 GCA_018674955.1 Verrucomicrobiota bacterium
ACTGCCCGGTTCGCGGCTTCACGATCATCGCCACTATGGCAAGTCCGGATCATTCCGTCGAAAGCCGCAGAACGACTCCAGCTTCAACTGCCGTCATTTCAAGATCAGATCCGATGATGAACAGAAGCCGTATATCCAAAGCATTAATCTGCGCTCTAATATTGAGCACTACCGTCACGGTCAGCTTGGGAAAAGAACCAGTCGGAAAAGTCAAAAACATTCTTCTGATCATGTCAGACGACCTGAAGGCCAGTGGGTTGTCGGCTTATGGCAACACCATTTGTCGGACGCCCAATATTGATCGGCTTGCAAAGTCAGGGATGGTTTTTGAACGCGCTTACTGCCAGGGGCTGGCTTGTTCGCCGTCGCGACCGTCGATGTTGCGGAGTATCTATCCCAAGTCAAACGCAACCGCGCCGACGATCGGCGAGCATCTTCAAAAGCACGGAATGCACACGGCACGAGTGGGCAAGATTTTTCATATGCCCGTGCCCCATGCACAGCTTGATAGCAGCAACGGCAGGGATGTCGCTGAATGCTGGACGGAGCGTTACAACACGAAGACCGCGGAGACGTTTTCACCGGGGCTATACCGGTTGTTGAACTCGGATATCGTGACCCGGAGGATTGAAGGCCGCGACGCCAAGGGCCCAAACCGGATGTGGGCGACTGTCGAAACCGACAAGGAAGATGGATCCGATCAGGCAGACTACATGGTGGCGACGAAGGCGGTTGAGTTGCTGCGAGAACGCAAGAAGGCAGGTAAACCATTCTTTCTGGGTGTGGGCTTTGTGAGGCCACACTTCCCGATGGTTCAACCAAAGAAGTTCTTCGACATGTACCCGCAAGAGAAGATGAAGATTCCTCCGCAGATTGCGGGCGACCTAGATGACATCCCTCCTGCCGGCCGTGGGCCCGATGGTAAGGGGCTCAATAAAATGGAGCAAAGCCGCCGCCGAATGTGGCAGGCGTATTACGGCTCGGTAACTTTTATGGATGAGCAGCTTGGAAAAGTTCTCGACGAACTTGAGCGCCTGGGGTTGCGCGATTCCACAGCAATCGTGTTCACCACCGACCACGGCTACCATCTGGGCGAACATGGATTCTGGCAGAAAGCCAACCTGCACGAGGAAGTCGTTCGTGTGCCGTTGATTATTAGTGCGCCGGGGATCAAGCCGGGACGGACATCGTCATTGGTCGAGCTTGTGGATCTCTATCCCACCTGGACAGACCTGCTGGAACTACCGATTCCCAAGGGCCTACATGGTAAAAGCCTGGAACCGATTCTGCGGAATCCGAATGCGAAAGTGCGCGATACAGCTCTCTCAATCCATAATCGGGCAGGCGGTGGTCTGCGCTCGGCCCGGTGGCATTACATGAATTATGCCGGCAAAGGAGAAGAGCTCTATGACATGATCAAGGATCCAGACCAGTACACCAATGTTGTTTCTGATTCGAAGTACGCCGCCATCCTCAAAAAAGCTAGGGCCCAGTACAAGGACCGGATGGCGGCCGCGAAATAAGCGATGTTCCGATGGAAATAACGTTTTTTAGTGTTCTTTTTGAGAGTAGATTTACTTTTCCCTGCAAGCGTAAGAACGGTGTATTGTCACCACAAATTTATTAGATACGATCACTAAATCTCATGAAAAACACAACGCGTAGAGACTTCCTCAAAACCTCAACCGCCGCAGGCAGTTTTTTTATCCTGCCCTCAGGATTGCTCGCCAACTCGCCCAATAGCCGTGTTTGCACCGCCCACATTGGGACCGGCGGCAAGGGCCGCGTGGACACCGGCGAACTGGTCAAGCATGAGCGTGTAGAGGCCGTTGGCTTTTGTGATGCAGATCGAAATCGCGGTCAGATCGACTCCTGGCTTTCTAAGCACAAGAGCGCCAAGTTTTTCCAGGACTACCGAGAGATGCTTGCGACTCTCGGAGACAAGGTTGATGTGGTTTCCATCTCCACACCGGATCACACCCATTACCCGGCCACCATGGCCGCGATGAAGCTCGGCAAGCACGTCTACACCCAGAAACCGCTCACCCACAAACTGGCCGAGGCGCGCGAGTTGGCCGAATTTGCTGCAGAGAAAAAACTCACCACCCAGATGGGCATCCAAAACCAGTCGCGCGCGCCTTACCGGTTTACCCGGCACCACATCAAGAAAGGCATCATTGGAAAAATTAAAAAG
>JABGZB010000306.1 GCA_018674955.1 Verrucomicrobiota bacterium
AAGGACTCGATCAGCAACCTGTTGTCCGGGGTGCTGATCCTGATCCATCGGCCGTTCGACGTGGGCGACACGATCAAGGTCAAGTCGTTCGAGGGGCTGGTGAGCACCATCGATCTGCGTTACACTCGCCTACAGCGGGACGGGGAGAAAATCCTCGTGCCCAACTCGCTGCTGTTCACCAACCCGATCAGCATCCTGTCCGGATCGGCGGACGAAGATTGAACAATCACCCGATTTCGCCTGTCCCAATCAGCAGTGTGTCGCTCTTCACATTGTTGTTTACTTGAAAATAAACGTCAAAACCGCCACCGCTCTGTCAGCCATCCTGCTGGCCGGCTTGGTTTGCGCCCCGGCGGTTTTTGCGGATAAAGCCAAGTTTTACTCGTCGAAAGGCGGTTCTTCGCTCAAGAGCCGAACTACGAACACCCAGTCCGGTGTGGGGCGGAGCAGCCTTAACAAGGCCAAGTCGATGAGTGGGGTCGGAAGGGCGCTTTATCCCGGCGGCAGCGCAACGATGGATCGGGCGACCACGAAGAAATTGCTCGAACTTTTCGACCAAAAGAAAAACTGGATATTTCAGGATTTGGAAGGGGATGGCAAAACCGGTGACACCGGGGAGGAGTGGTCCAGAGAAAATGACCTGCTCGGCGATGAGAGGGACAACCGGCAAAACCCATTTTTCAAGTCGCGCGGAGCGGTGGAGGATTTCCTTCGCTCGGACGAGCAGGAGAAGCGGCCCCGCAAAAAAAACCGGCGTCGCGGCCAACCGGAGAGATCGCCGGGCGAGGATGATGAGGGAGAGTTGTCGGAGTCGGAGTTCGAAATGAGCTCGGACAAACTCAAGAAGGACGGCAGAAAAAAAGAGGAGTCACTGTTCCGCGCTAATTCGCCGTTTGCTGCCAAGACGGCGCTCGCTGATTTTTCACCTTTTTCGCGGAAGAATACCAAGTCCACGACTCGATACAGGACTCCGGGTAATCGGGCGGGGCTGAATGGCAACCGATTAGAGGCAGGCAAGGCGCTTGGCCAAGCGGGAGCTGCGGGGCGGGTTGGTTTTTTTCAACAGCAGGGAAAGAGTGTGGGGGGGGGCAGCAACAAAAACTTTTTCAGTGCCAATCCGGGGGGCGCGGGCAAGGGTGCGCTTGGCCTCGACCCGATGAGCTTTGGCCGCAGCTTCGCCCCGAAGCCGTCCACGCCGGTGACGGGGGTTGGCGTTGGCGAGATGTCATCCGGCTTTAATCTGCCGCCGGGTCTGGCTTCGCCGGTGGGGGCGAACAGTCGTTTGTCCTCTTATAGTGCCGCGCCACAGGCGGCCGCGCAGCGGGAGTTGCCGTTGCTTTTCCAGTCGAGGGACCGGGGGCAGCCGAGCATTCGCAGCGGGTTGCTCAACCAAAAGCCCGGGAAGAAGCCGGGGCGGGGATTCTGAGCGCCCGCTTGACCAATTCCTGCCAACTGTGGCCCACTCACCGGTCTTGAGCGACCACGCTGTCAGACCAAAATTCCCTAACGGTACCCAAAGCCTGTTCTGGTTTTTCTTCCTCAATTTCCTGTCGTGCCAGATCATTATGGACAGCCCGATCTTCCTGTACGCGGAGAGCCTCGGGGCCAGCGCCACTGTGATGGGACTCATCGCCGGGATGACGCCGCTGATGGTCGTATTCCAGATTCCTGCCGCCGCGCACGTGGGGCGCTGGGGCTACAAGCTGTTCATCACCACCGGCTGGTCGCTGCGGTTGGTTTTCGTGTTCGGGCTGGTGTTCGTGCCGTTGATGGATGGCGTGATCAACCAGCAGAGCCAGCTCGCGCTGGTGCTCGTGCTGTTGTTCGCATTTAACGTGGTACGCGGCATCGCCAGTTGCGCCTGGTATCCGTGGATTCGCGGGTTGATCCCGGAGGACATTCGCGGCCGCTACCTCACGTTCGAGAGCGCCTTCGTCAGCACCGGCAGCCTCGTGGCGTTCCTTCTCGTCGCGGCGTACCTTGGCCAAGCGCCGACGAGCGGGCAGTTCAGTGTCCTGTTTGCGTTTAGCTGCCTCGCGGGGGTGGGGAGCATTTACTTCATTCGCCGCGTGCCGGACGCCGCGCCGCCAAGCGAGGAGGCCGGCAAAAAACAGGAGGCGCCTTGGGCCGAGATTTTCGCCAACCAGCCATTCCGCAAACTGCTCTGGGTGGAGATGTTCATGGCGATCGCGCTGGGCGGACTCGCCGCGTTCACGGTCAAGTACCTCAAGGCCGAAGCCGGCATGCAGGACAGCCACATCATGCTCGCCTCGGCGGCCAAGTTCGTCGGCGCACTCGGGACGCTTTGGTTTCTCAAGTCTCGACTCGACCGCATGGGCAGCCGGCCGATCATTTTTTTCGGCTTGGCCATTGGCTGGGTTTGCGTGGCGGTGTTTGGGCTGATCGCCGGCGGGGTGGTGCCGATCAATTTTTTTGCCGTGACCGGACTGTACTTAAGCTTCGGCTTCGTGCTGGCGAGTGTCACCATGTCGATGACGCGGTTGGCCATGTCGACCGTGCCGCGCTTGGGCAGCAGCCACTACTTCGCCGTGTTCGCCGTCGTCGGCAATCTGGCCATGGGCCTGTCGCCGATGCTCTGGGGACTGATGATCGACATCCTCTCCGGCCGGGAGTGGGGTTGGCTCGGCATTGAGTGGAACGAGTACACCATTTACTTCACCGGGGTGGCGGCAGTGCTGTTGCTCACGGCGCTGGCCACCGTGCGGTTGGAGGAACCCCGTGCCGCCAGGCTGAACGAGTTCCTCATCGACCTCATCCGCCACTCCCCGCTGCGCTACTGGATGCGAAACTGATCGTCGGTTTCCGCTTGGTTGCGGCGCTCGAGGAAGGGGACGAGCAGCGTGTCGGCGATCAACTGGATCAGGTGGTATAGTGCGAGCGGCAGTGCGCCGATGGGGTTGTCGCCAAAGAAATTCTGCCAAAGGTAAATGCCGTTCGGCAACGTTTTTTGCGAGCCGCAAAAGACGAGTGCCGTGCCGGTGCTGCTGTCCATTCGCAATAGTATCGACACGCCAAAGTTCCACGCCAGCAGGATCGTGTGCAGCAGCGCGGAGAGTGCGATAATGCGCAGCACGATGTCGGCGTTGCCGTTGATTTGTCCGGTGGCCACCGAGAACCCGGAGTAGACGAACACGAGGATGATCAACTGCGGAACCAATCGGATGCCCTTGAGCAACGGCTTGGCCTTGGCCCACAAAAACCGGCGCAACGCTTGGCCAAGCGCCACCGGCATTACGACGACAAGCAGCATTTTGAAGATCATTTGGCCAAGCGGAATCTCGACCGAGGCGCCGATACTGAGTTGCAACACGAGCGGTGTCAGTACCACGGTCAGCGAACTCGAGAGTAGCGTGAAGATAAGCGCCAGTTCCTGGTTGCCGCGAGACAGCACGGTCAGCGCCAGCGCCGAGGCGAGGCTGCTCGCCTGCGCCGCCATGATCATCACCGCCGGCAAAAAATGCGGTTGGTCCGCCGGTTGCAGCCAAAGCGCCAAGCCATACGCCACCGCCGGTGCCACGCAGTAAGTCGAGAAGAGTACCATCGAGATCGCGCCGAGGCTGGCCGCCTGTCGGCGCAGCTTGCCGGTGTCCAGCGTGAAGCCGGAGATACCCATCATCATCCCCACCAGCACAGGGGTCGCCCATTCGGCATTCTTGATGGCCCGACCGCCTTCCGGCAACCAAAGCCCCGCTGGGATCATCATCAGGAGCATCGCAAGAAACCAGTAGCGACTCACAAAAGTTCGCCTCTGTTTTCCTGCTGAGTTTGACTGTTCCGCAACGCAGTTCACGAGGCGGCGCAGTATGGGCATCGGCTCTCCGTCGTCCAAACCAATTTCCGTTGGCAGGGCGGCAACAAAAAACTTGCACGCCGCCCGTTACCTGACTACAAAGCGCCGTTCTTGACGCATCGGCGTCGGTGAAATCGGTGTGCCTCGGTAGCTCAATGGTAGAGCAGTTGACTCTTAATCAATTGGTTGTAGGTTCAAGTCCTACCCGGGGTACCATTTTAAGTGCCAGTGTGGCGGAATTGGTAGACGCGGCGGATTCAAAATCCGCTTCTTTCACGAGAGTGTGGGTTCGAGTCCCTCCACTGGTACCACTTTAAGCACCCCGGTTTTTTGGCAGAACATCCTTGTGACTTTGGCCTTGGTTGTGCCAAGAGTTGTTGTAGCCTTCCCGCCACATTATGGGCCCGCTTCCCAAACCCGAAATCATTATCACGCACGACGGCGACCTGGACGGTTTGCTCTCGGGCATGCTGCTCCAGAAACTTTCCGCCACGTTGTACGGCGGGGAGGTTCGACTGCTCGCTTACCAGACTCATGCCTGGCACAGCCGTTGCCTGCGCGAGAGCGCGGCGTGGGTGAGCGACCTCGCGTTTGAGGAGCGGATGGATCGCATCAACTGGGTGGTGGTGGATCATCACATCACCACGGCAAAAGCAACCAAGGCGCGCCTGGTGCATGATCAGAAGAAGAGCGCCTGTCTGCTGGCGTACGAGCTGTGCCGGGAACACGGGCTAGAGTCGGAGACGCTGGACCGGCTGGTGCACCTCGCGAATGTGGGTGACTTGTTCTTGCAGGATGACCCGGATTTCGAGTTGGCCAACGACCACGGCACTCTGGTGAAGACTTACGGTTTTTGGAATATTTATTCGCTTGTGAACGGCGACCCGGAAAAGCTGCTGGAGCATCCGCTGCTGCAGGTGATGCGGGTCAAGCGCGAGGTGGAGGATCCGATGGGGCTGAACTGGAGCCGCCAAAACATCCAGAAAATTTCACCGACGATTGGCTTGGTCAAGACGGTGGTGGGCAACTCTAACGTGATTCTGCATCGCTTGCTGAGTGAGCCGGGCATGCCCCACCGGGTGTTGATGACACTCAACCGGATCGGTGGCAACCAGTTTATGGTGAGTATGCGCAGCTCGGATGGAGAGGCTTTGCCGGTGGCCAAGCAGTTGCAGGGAGGCGGCCATCCCAACGCCGCCGGTGCTGCTCTGCCCAAGAGTGTTCAACGCGCGGCTGATGCGGTGGAATACCTGAAAAAAGCGTTGAACCCCATTGACCAAGAGAGAGGGACGCCCAGGCACAACGTCGAGTCACTTTTCGATAACGCGGAACTTTGATCCGCTCGGGGTGACGGCAGTTTTTTGTTTTTTTTGGTTGATGCCCCGCTGTGGCTGTGGCTAGCTTCTCTGCTTTGAGTTCGTGCTTGGGCGTTTCGCCCGCCAAGGAGATGAACGTCAATACCAGTATCTGGGACAAGCTGACCCGTGTGGCAGCATTGTTGTCGGTGATTGCCGCCTTGGTCTGGGTGGCCGTTCTTTACTTCCCGCTCATGCGCCAAAACGAGGTGATGCGCCAGCAGATCGTCCAGTTGGACAAGCAAATCCAACATGAGGAAGCCGCCAGCCGCCAACTTCGACTCGAGATCGATTCCCTCAAGACCGACCCCAAGACCGTTGAGCGTTTGGCTCGCGAACAGCTTGGTCTAGCCCGGCCAGATGAGACCGTGGTTCGCTTCGGGCTTCCCGGTGAGTGATTCCTCCGCTCATCCGCTTGGTCAAGCGCCTGTTCTTCTTGAATCCACCTCGCTGAGACCCAAGACTGCCGCAGCATGAAATATCGGCGGTTCGGCAAAACGGAGCTACAGGTTCCGGTGTTCTCCTGCGGGGGAATGCGCTACCAGCATAAGTGGGACGACATCGACCCCAGTGAGGTGCCGGCCGACGGCCAGGCGAACTTGGAGGCGACGATCCACCGCGCGCTCGAGTTGGGCATCAACCACATCGAAACCGCGCGCGGCTACGGTTCGTCCGAGATGCAGCTTGGCCTCGTGCTGCCGAAACTGTCGCGCGACGGGATAATTGTCCAAACCAAGGTTGCGCCATTCGCCACGCAGAAGGAGTTTCTCGACACGTTTGACAAGTCGATGAGCCACCTGCAACTCGACCACGTTGACCTGCTGTCGCTGCACGGTATCAACAACGCGCAGTTCCTCGAATGGTCGCTCCGTAAGGGCGGCTGTGTCGAGGCGATCCACAAGCTCATCGACGAGGGTCGTGTGCGGCACATCGGGTTTTCGACGCACGCGCCGCCGCACATCATCCGGCGAGCGATCGAGAGCGACGCTTTCGAGTACGTGAACTTGCACTGGTACTTCGTCAACGATCTCAACTGGTCGTGCGTCGAGGCAGCGGCCCGGCGCGACATGGGCGTCTTCATCATCAGCCCCAACGACAAGGGCGGCAAACTGTACGCGCCGCCACCCAAACTCGCCGATCTCTGCCAGCCGCTTTCGCCGATGCAGTTCAATGCGTTGTATTGCCTGAACCGTCCGCAGGTGCACACGCTCAGTTGCGGCGCGGCCAAGCCAAGCGATTTCGACGAACACATCGCCGCGCTCGACCATTACAAACGCATCGCCGAGACCATCGCGCCGATCGAGGCTCGGCTCCGCGCCGAAATGGCCAACGCGCTTGGGCAAGACTGGTGCGATCGCTGGAACGAAAATCTCCCCGAATATCTCGACATCCCCGGCTCGATCAATGTGATCGAGATCCTTCGACTGTGGACCTACGCCAAGTCGCTGGACATGATCGATTGGGGCAAAATGCGCTACAACCTCCTTGGCCAAGCCGACCACTGGTTCCCCGGCGAAACCGCTGCCAAGGTCAGCGAACTGGATATGGCCGAGGCCGTGGCTCGAAGTCCGTTCGCCGAGCGGATTCGCGAAATTCTCGATGAAGCTCACGAAATGCTCTTCGACGCCCCGGTAAAACGCCTCAGCGATTCGGATTAAATAGCGGGTTTTCGCTTGTCAGTCACGGAGCGAGGCATACGCTTTTTGCGGCCCTTGAATTTTAGCATCGACAGTTCGTTTCGGTTGCGTTTGCCCAAGTACGTTGCTGCTTGGTTTGGCGGCTTTGCCGTTTGTACGTTTGGCCAAGCGGCTTATAAACACTGGGCTTTTCAGCCGGTTTCCAACCCT
>JABGZB010000307.1 GCA_018674955.1 Verrucomicrobiota bacterium
CTACGGGCTCGGCAGCGGGAACGCCAACCTGCCCGCGTTCGTAGCGCTGACCTCCAACGGACGGGCCAAGGCCGGTCAGCCGCTCTACGACCGGCTGTGGGGCGCGGGCTTTTTGCCGGGGCGATTCCAGGGGGTGAAATTCCGCGGCAAGGGCGATCCAATTCTCGACCTTTACAATCCCGCCGGCGTCACGCGCGCCCAGCGCCGCCGCATGCTCGATGCGCTCGGCAAACTCAACCGCGACCAGGCCGGCCGGTTTAACGATCCCGCCATCGCCACGCGCATAGCGCAGTATGAGCTGGCGTTCCGCATGCAGATGAGCGTGCCGGAACTGATCGACGTCCAGCGCGAACCGCAGCACATCCTCGACCAATACGGCCCCGACGCCACGAAGGTGGGCAGATACGCCTACAACTGCCTGCTCGCCCGCCGCCTGGCCGAGCGCGGCGTGCGCTTCATCCAGCTTTACCATCGCGGCTGGGACGCCCACAACAACGCCCCCAAACAGGTGCCCGCCCAGTGCCGCGACACCGACCGGCCCACCGCCGCGCTACTGCTCGACCTTAAGCAGCGCGGCATGCTCGACGACACACTCGTCGTCTGGGGCGGCGAGTTCGGCCGCACGATCTACTGCCAGGGCAAACTGACTAAGCAGGTTTACGGCCGCGACCATCACCCGAACTGTTTCACCTACTGGATGGCCGGCGGCGGCGTGCGCGGCGGCATGACCTATGGCGAGACCGACGACTACAGCGTCAACGTCACCGAAAATCCCGTGCACGTCCACGACCTACAGGCCACCATCCTGCACCAACTCGGCATCAATCACGAACGGCTCACCTACCGCTACCAGGGCCGCTACTTCCGCCTCACCGACGTCCACGGCAACGTGGTGGAAGAAATTTTGGCTTAAAGTACGAATGCTCACCGGCAATCGCGATGTCACACTCTCAGTGAATAAAGGCGCCACCAAATCACGCCAGGAAGGCACGGCATTGGAACCGTCGCAGCTGTTTACAACTAACTCTGTTCCGAAAAAATGAAGACCCCTTTTATTGCCGTCCTGTTGGCTTGTCTATGGTTCATTATGCCGGCCCATTCGGCGCCGGCCAAGCCATCACCGCCCAACCTGTTGTTCGTGCTGGTGGACCAGTGGCGCGGCCAAGCGCTGGGGTTCCTTGGTGAGGATCCGGTGGTGACGCCCCACCTTGACCGCTTTTCCACGGAGGGACTGGTGTTGCCTCAAGCCGTCAGCAACTACCCTGTTTGCAGTCCGTATCGGGCCATGCTGATGACCGGCCAGTATCCGATCAACAACGGCGTGCTCGGCAACAGCAACTCACGCGGCGCCCAACTGGGTTACGAGCTCCGTAAAAACGCGCTCTGCTGGTCCGATGTCTTGCACGACCGCGGCTACCGGCAAGCCTGGATTGGAAAATGGCACCTCGAGTCGCCACGCAAACCGTACGTGAAATGCGAAAACAACAGCGCCACTTTTGCGTGGAACGAATGGACGCCACCGGCCCGTCGGCATGGCTTTGATTTCTGGTACGCCTACAACACGTTTGATTACCACATGAACCCGCTCTACTGGGCCAACGACACGCCGCGCGATAAGCCATTGCGTGTAAACCAATGGGGGCCGGAACACGAGGCGGACAAGGCCATAGCGTTCATCCGCGAAACGGCGGCGGCCCGCCGGCCTTTTGCCTGCGTCGTGTCGATGAACCCGCCGCACATGCCCTACACGGCATTCCCCAAGCGTTACCTAAAGGCGTACGAGGGGAAATCGATGGAGCAAATCGTGACGCGCGGAAACGTAAACATTCTGGGCAAGGGCAAGTTCGCGCAATTGGCCCGTGCCCACACACGGAATTACTACGCGATGATGACCGGCGTCGATGACCAGTTTGGCCGCATCCTGAAGGCATTGAGGGACGCAAACCTTGCGCCGAACACGATCGTCGTTTTCACCTCCGATCACGGCAACTGCATCGGGTCGCACAACCAGGTTTCCAAGAACAACCACTACGAGGAGTCCATGCGGATTCCGTTCCTGATTCGTTGGCCCGGGAAAATTCCGGTGCGCAAGGATGACCTTCTCTTTTCCGTGCCGGACGTGTACCCCACCCTGCTCAGCCTCATGGGGTTTGGGCGGGACATCCCGGAGAAGGTCGAGGGTACGGATTACTCGCGGCTGTTTCGCACCGGGAAAGGCCAACGCCCCACATCGCAACTGTACTTGAAGATTGGCTACGTGCCACGGGACCAAGGAAGTCGCGGCGTGCGCACTCACCGCTACACACTTCGCATCGAGAAACGGGAAGAAGGCACGGTACAGCGCTATCTGCACGACAACCAGGCCGACTCATGGCAGTTGAAGAACATCGCGGCCGAACGACCGAAGCTTGTGAGGCAACTCATCGAGAAAGAACTCCAGCCTTGGTTGAGCAAAACGAAGGATCCATGGAAACCTTAATCCTGCGAATTTTCCATCCGGCAATAAGATGAGTCTCCATTGTTCCGCAAAATGTGCCGCCGCCCTGTTGTTGGGCACCATTACTGCGGCCAGCGCGCCCAAGACCAATATTCTCTTCATCGCGGTGGATGATTTGCGACCGTCCATCGGTTGCTATGGGGACGGCCATGCGATCACGCCGAACCTCGACCGCTTGGCCAGGCGCGGGGTGCGCTTTGGCCAAGCGCACTGCCAGGTGGCCGTCTGCAACCCCTCGCGAGCGAGCCTGATGACGGGGCAGCGGCCGGACACGCTGGGGGTGTGGACGCTGCCGATTCATTTCCGCGAGGCCAAGCCCAATGTGGTGTCGCTACCGCAGTGGCTGCGCCGGCACGGCTACACGGCGGTGGGGCACGGGAAGATTTATCATAACCCGACGCCCGACCCGCAGTCATGGAGCGAGCCAATCCGGCCCATTCAATTCCAACGGGGTTATGCCAAGGGCTGGCAGGCGCGTATCCGCGAGGTGCAGGCCAAGCTGCCCGACAACGACTGGCGAAAGAACAATCTGCGCGGCCCGGCCACCGCCGCGCCGGTGATTGACGATCACCAACTGGTGGACGGCGCGCGTACGAACATGGCCATCGAAGACCTGCGGCGGCTTGGCCAAGCGGAGAAACCGTTCTTCCTCGCGCTGGGATTCATCCGGCCGCACTTGGCCTGGATTTCGCCAAAAAAATACTGGGATCTTTATGACCCGAAAACGCTGCCGGTCATCATCGACGGCGAGGTGACGCCGAACACGCCGCCGTACGCGCTCTCCACCAGCTACGAGTTGACGCATTACATGGATTTCATCGACTTCCCAAAGCCGTGGGACGAGCAACGCGTATCCGACGCAGTGGCGCGCCGCCTCATGCATGCCTATTACGCAAGCGTGTCGTATGTTGATGCGCAGCTTGGCCGACTGCTGGCGGCGCTCGATGACGCAGGTCTCGCCGACAACACCATCATTGTCCTGTGGAGCGACCACGGTTGGAAACTCGGCGAGTACAATGGCTGGGGCAAGATGAGCAATTACGAAATCGACACGCGCGTGCCGTTCATCATCGCCGCGCCCGGGATGAAAACCGCCGGCCAATCAACCGACACGCCGGTGGAGTTGCTGGATATTTTCCCGACGCTCTGCGACATGGCGGGCATCCCCACGCCGGATTTCGTGCAGGGCACGAGCCTGTTGCCGTTGCTGAAAAATCCCGCCGCAAAAACCGACCGCGTGGCGCACAGCCAATACTATCGTAACCACGACAGCGCCGAATACATGGGCTACGCCATGCGCACGGCGACGCATCGGTTTGTGGAATGGCGCGAGTTCGGCACGGGCAAAGTGACGGCGCGCGAATTGTACGACCACCGCCAAAACCATTCCGAGACGGCGAACGTCATCGACACCGCGCCGGAGGCTTTGGTGGAATCGCTCACCTCGCGCTTGTTAAAAACCCATCCACGTCGGCCGTTGCAGATGGTGCCCGCCGTGCATTCCAACCCCAACCGCGGCCGCCAACCCGCCCCGCTGCTCATCGCCAATAAAACCGACACGGAAATCAAGGTATACGCCATCACCCCGCGCGGCCAACGAAGCCGACGGCCAACGGTGGTGAAGCCGGGCGACAGGACAGAAATTAACGCGAGGATCGGCGGCGTGTTCGTCGTCGAAAGCAGAGACGGAACGATCCACGAAATCCACTCGCCCTCATTACCGAGACGAACCATCAACATCGAACGACCATGAAACACACTATCACACTAGCCATCACGGCGACTGTTCTGATCGGGACTTTCCGAGCCGCAGCCGCCCCTCAACCGAATGTCATCGTCATTCTGGGCGATGACATGGGCATCGACTCCGTTTCCGCTTTCAATCCGAAAATGGGCATGAAGACGCCAGCGATTGACCGACTCGCCAGCGAGGGGATGAGTTTCATGGACGCGCACTCCACGTCTGGCGTGTGCTCGCCCACGCGTTACGGGGTGCTGACGGGGCGGTACAATTGGCGCAGCCGTCTCAAGCGCGGCATCGTGGGGAAATGGGAGCGCCCGCTCATCGCCGATGCCCGCCTTACGTTGCCGGAAATGTTTCGCGCGCAAGGCTACGCCACGTGCATGATTGGCAAATGGCATCTTGGTTGGCATTGGCCGAAGAAGGGCGGCAGCGTCACCCAAAAACTCGACGAGATCGATTTCACCAAACCCATCAATGGCGGGCCGAACAGCCACGGCTTCGACTACTACTTTGGGGATGACGTGCCAAACTGGCCGCCCTACGCGTGGCGTGAAAACGAGCGCCTCATTGGCAATCCCACCGCACAGATGAAACAAGGCACGATGGTCGACGTTTCCGCCGGGCCGGCGGTGGCGGACTGGGATTTCTCAGCCGTACTGCTCGAGTACGGAAAGCGCTGCACGGAATACGTGCGTGGCCGCAAAACAAAGAAGCAACCGTTCTCCCTCTATTTCCCGATGCCTTCGCCGCACACGCCCATCGCGCCGGGCGGCAAGTTCAAGGGCATCACCGGCATCAGCCCCTACGCTGATTTTC
>JABGZB010000308.1 GCA_018674955.1 Verrucomicrobiota bacterium
ATCGCCGCCATCATGGCGCGAAACACCTCCGGGCCAAGAATGTCGGCGAAACTGTCGGAGCGGTTTTTGCCCAACCACAGCATCAGGTCGGTGCTGGCCTCGTGCCGACTGATGAGCTTAGCCAGGTTGCTCTTGAACTTGTCGAAGTGGCCAGTGTCGATGAGCATTTGCCCCAATTCACCCACCAACCTCAAGCCGGCCTTGTTGAGCAATTCAAGATAGGTGTCGGTCCATGTGTCCGGATGTTCCTGACGGAATGCTTCAAGCGCAAGTTTCTGCTTGGCTGCGGAAAGTCCCTCGATCACTGCGGCCAAGTCATCCGCTTTTTCAAAAATGGCGGCAGCATTGGACTCGCCTTCCTGCGGCGTCATTCCAGACTGCGAGCAGATTGCATCACGCACCAAAATCGCCTCAAGCGCGAGGGACGGCTTGAACGTCAGGTGATTCTTGATTGCGATGTTTAAAATCCCCAACACCTCGGTCAGCACTGCCTCCTTGTTTTCGACGTCGGCGATCCCCTTGTAGAGTTCGGTGGCAGCGGCCAACTGCGCCTTCAAGCCCTTCGCGTCGCGGATGTTGCGCATCAGCTTATCCGCCGGGGAGAGTTCCTCGGCATGATAAACAATCGGCTCGGTTTTCTTGACCGGCAACTGGAAATGCCCGTCGCTCTTCATTTCCTTCTTGGCGACAGTCCACCATTTTTTCCAGTCCTCCTCGATGACATCCGGCACCAGCGACTCTTGAATCTGTGCCACGGTGGCCTCCCCGCCGAAGCTCTCGAGAACCAGTTTGATCAACTCGAGGTGGTTCACTGCAGCCGTGCGCTGCAGACCTGCCAAGTCGGTGGCCTTGCGCGCCTGGATATGGGTGGAACTGAGCGGCTTGAGAATCGTCGCCGCAAAGCCGAGATCCATCGAGTGGCCCGGCTTGGCCTGAAAATCGATGGTGATCTTGGCCATCATCGTGTCCACCGTGGTGATCTTCCCCGAACCCCACGAGCGGTGGGTGCAAAACCCGGCGGCCACCAACTCCGTTAGCGCGTCCGTTAATTTGGGGTCGAGTTTCCCATCCAGCACCAGCCGCTTGAACTCACTCTGAAGTTGATCGGATTGCTCTGTGGGTGCTGTCGCTTCTGCTGTTGTTCCTGCTGTTGCTTCCTCGGTCATTGTGTCGTTCATCAAGTAATACTCGGCCTGCGCCGCCAAAGCGGGCATCCTAGCGTCGTGCTGGGAAAGAAACCAAGACAAATTGCTCTCCAATCGTTGCTGCGCTCGCAACAAACCCACCGGGCCGTCGAGCCGATCCTCTCCCTCGAGTTTCGATCCGCCGAGCTCTCCCCCGCCGACACCGGCCTCTGCCGCGAACTAGTCTCCGGCGGCGTACGCTGGCGGCGACTGCTCGACTGGCTGATCGAGCGCGCCACCGAAGGCCGAGAACAGAGGCCAGTCATCCGTGAAATCCTCCGGATGGGCCTGTACCAGATTTTCTTCCTCAGCCGGATCCCCGAGCACGCCATTGTCGATGAGAGCGTCCGCTTGGCAAAGGCCGAGAATTGCCTCGGCCAAGCCGGATTCATCAACGCCATGATGCGGCGATTCCTCCGCGAGAGGGAACAAATCACCCGCGATATCGCCGACTTGCAGAAAGCCCGCCCGGCGCTTGCCCAATCCCATCCCGACTGGCTTTACGAGCGCTGGGAAGAACGTTGGGGACGCGAAAAAACCAGCCGCCTCATGGAGTGGAACAACCAGCCGGCCCCGACCTGCGCCCGCGTCAACCGACTGCTCACCGACCCCCAGCGCCTGGGCAAGCGCTGGGAGGACGAAGGCGTCGAAGTGTCGCCGATCGACTGCGACTGGGCCGCAACCGGCGACCTGTTTCACCTGCGCAAACATCCCCCGCTCGAGTCGCTCGGCAGCTTCAGCGACGGGCTGTTTTACGTGCAAGATCCCAGCACCCTGCTCTCCGTCTCCCTGCTCGACCCGCAGCCCGGCCAAACCGTGCTCGACCTCTGCGCCGCGCCCGGCGGCAAGACCTGCCACATCGCCGAGCGAATGAAAAACGAAGGCCAACTCAGCGCGCTCGACAACAGCGAGTCGCGGCTCAAGTTGCTGCGAGAAAACTGCGACCGCATGCGCGTCACCTGCGCCACCCTCGGCCAAACGGATGCGACGGCGACGGGCAAGTACGACCGGGTGCTAGTCGATGTCCCCTGCTCGAACACCGGCGTGATGCGTCGCCGGCTCGACCTGCGCTGGCGCCTCAGCCCCGGCGGAGCCAGGGGGCTCGGCGACGAGCAGCTCAAGCTGCTTGGCCAGGCGGGGTCTCACACCAAGCCGGACGGCCAACTCGTTTACAGCACATGCAGCATCGAGCCGGAAGAGAACGAGCAGCTCGTCGCCCGCTTCATCGAGGCGAACCCCGGTTGGCAACGCGCCGCCGAACGTTCTCTGCACCCGGTCGAGAACCACACCGACGGCGCCTACGCCGCCCGCCTCACACGGCAAACCAAAAACTAATTTTTCTTCGTGGCATGAATGAGGGGTGACTGCTTGGGGCGGTTGCTGGAGGTGGACCGAACTCCGGCAACACGCATTCTGCGAGGAGAACGAAACCTGACGGTGTCGCACATCCAACAAATCTGCAAACGGTTCAAGCTATCGGCTGAGCGTTTTTTCGATCGGTAAACCAGGAGCTACCCCACTTGGTCAAGCGGGTTTTGGGCGAGGTGGTATTCCTCGACGACTTGGCCGTTGATGAGGTGTTCCTGGATGATGCGCTCGAGGACTTCCGGCGTGCAGGAGTGGTACCAGGCGCCCTCGGGATAGACGACCGCGATGGGGCCGCGTGTGCAAACGCGGAGGCAGTTGGCCTTGGTGCGGTACACTTTTGGCTCGAGACCAACGAGGCCGAGTTCCTTGAGCCGTGTTTTCAAGAACGCCCACGACTCGAGGCCGGCCGCTTTGGCGCAGCACTCCGGCTCGGTTTGGTCGGCACAGAGAAAAATGTGGCGCTCAAACTTTTCCAGCCCAAGCGCCGCAGAGACTTTTTCGAGTTGTTCGTCCGCCACGGATTATTGGATTGGCTTTAGTTCCCGAATCCAGATGTTGCGGTATCGCACCGGGTTGCCGTGATCCTGCAACTTGATGTGACCGGGGCCGTGCACGCGGTACGGCTGGGTTTTCTTGTGCCCGAGGATGCCGGGAATCTCCACGCCGTGCTGCGTGACCACGCCATTGTGCAGCACGGTGATAAGGGCCTTCTTGACCACTTTGCCGTCCAAAAATTCCGGCATCTCAAAAATGATGTCGTACGATTGCCACTCACCCGGCCGCCGGCTGACGTTCACGCGCGGCGGGCGGAAGCCGTATAGAGAGCTGGCCTGTCCGTCCGGGTAGGTAAGGTTGTCGTAGTTGTCCTGCACCTGCACCTCGTAAAGCCCGGCGAGGTAGACGCCCGAGTTACCCCGGCCCTGGCTGCTGCCCTTCACCTCCGACGGCGACGCCCACTCGATGTGCAACTGCACACTGCCAAATTTCTGCCGAGTCTGGATCGTGCCAGATTTTTTGCCGCACTCGAAGAAACCGTCGCGAAGTGTCCATTTCGGCGGGGTGCCTTTGCCGTCGTCCCATGCGTCAAGGTTTGTGCCGTCGAACAGAACGATGGCGTCCGACGGCGGCGTGCCCGGCTCGTCCCGCGGCGTCACTGTGCCGGGGTTGATTTGTCGCGGCTGCGGGCGGAACGGGTCGTGCACCACCCACGGCGTGCCGGGAATCTCTGGCGTGTTAGTGTAGCCGAATCGCACGCCTTTCAGCGACTCGATCTCGGCGACGCGGTAGCCGCTCATGCCGGCGGCGCGGTTCGGGGTGGAAATCCCGCCGGTGTACGATACCACGCCAATGATGTCAGATTTGCCAAGCCGGCTCCACTTGCCACCGGAGCGGTACTCGTAAATGAGAAATGCCCCGTCGAATCCAAGCCGCAACTCAGCCTTGCCGTTGACATCGGCCTGGCCCACAAGTGCTTGCTCACCATTGCGGGATCGCATCGCATAAATCACGCCTTCCGAGCGAAACACGGAGGCATAACTGCTCTCCCCTGCGCTCAGGAAAATACCGCCGCTGCCCTCAAGCGTGACTTCCTGCACCACGGTTTGAACGAGTTCGCCAAGCTCGCGGCGTTTCACCTCCCAGCCGCCAGTGCCGGAAATTTCGGCGTATTCACTCCAGCCCTCCTTGGAAAAGCTGGAATCCTCAAAAAGCACCTTGTCCGCCGCTTGGGCTGCAAACAGCCCAAATGTCAGGATTACCGCCGTAAATAACGTTGTTTTGTTCATATTGGCAAAAATCGGGTAGCAAGTTGTAGGCACTTGGCGAAGCACACTCCAGCCAGAAAAAATAAAATATTTCAAAAATGGCTTGAACAGCAACCCGCGACTGACTACTTTTCGCGCCCTTTTTCCAAGGAAGGGGCCACATAAGATGCAGAGGAAAGCTAAATCAATCAAGACGCGCAAGTCGGTAGCCAAGCGGTTTAAAATCACCGGCACGGGCAAAATTATGCGGAATCGCCCGGGAAAACGGCATCTTTTGGCCAGTAAAAACGCCAAGCGCCGCCGCAAACTCGGCTCCCCGGCACTTGTGGACAAGACCGATTACGCACGGGTTATGGAGAATCTGCCATTCAGCCACTGACGTTTATCACTTTAACCCGATCCACCTAGTTTTATTTTTAAGCAGCAATGAGAGTCACCAACGCAGTCGCCTCCCGCAAACGCCGCAAACGCATGATCGAAGCCGCCAAAGGCTTCCGTCTGCGCCGATCCAAGCTTTATCGCTACGCCAAGGACGCCATCGAGCACGGGCGCAAATACGCCTATCGCGATCGCAAAAACAAAAAGCGCACTTTCCGCGCCCTTTGGAACTTGCGCATCAACGCCGCCGCCCGCGACGCCGGCATCACTTATAGCCGCTTCATCGAGGGACTCAAGGCCGCCAAGGTCGAGGTCAACCGCAAGGTGCTCGCCGACTTGGCCGCCACCGACTCGGTCGCATTCGGCGAACTGGTGAGCACCGCCAAAAGCGCGCTCGAAGCCAAGGGCTGAGCGCTTGGCCAAGTTGACTTTTTGAGTGGGCGGTCTTTAATGGCCGCCCTCTTTGTTTCCAAACCAAGGAAACCTGACCATGTCATTTCTGGACGAAATCACCCCGCTAAAGGAAGCCGCCCTGCGGGCACTCAAAGCTGCCGACACCTTGGCCAAGCTCGACGATGTTCGCGTCCTGTACCTCGGCACCAACGGCCAGTTCACCGGACTGCTCAAGCAGATGGGCGGCTTGGCCAAGGAGGAACGCCCCGCCGCTGGCAAGGCCGTCAACCTAGCCAAGGCTGAACTCACCCAAACGCTCGACCGCCGTCGCGAAGAACTCGAACTCGCCGCCACCGCTCCATCGCGCGCCACCGACTTCACCTCACCGGGACGCCGCCGTCCGCTTGGCAAACAGCACCCGATCACTAAGGTCACCGAAGACATCGTCCGCAGCTTTCGCAAAATCGGCTTCGCCGTCGCCGACGGCCCGGAGATCGAGAGCGAGCGTTACTGCTTCGACGCCCTAAACACTCCCGCCGATCATCCCGCCCGCGACACGCAGGACACCTTCTTTCTGCACACCACCGACCGGCCGCTGCTCCGCACCCACACATCGTCTGTGCAGATTCGCGTGATGGAGCAAACCCCGCCGCCGATCCGAATCATTGTGCCGGGCCGCGTCTATCGCCGCGACACGGCCGACGCCACACACAACCCGACATTTCACCAGATCGAGGGCCTGTACGTGGATCGGAACGTGACGTTGGCTGACCTCAAGGGCACCGTCGAATTCGTGTTCAAAGAATTACTCGGCAAAGATGTGAAACTGCGGTTCCGACCTCATTA
This sequence comes from Verrucomicrobiota bacterium, assembly GCA_018674955.1. Taxonomy (GTDB): domain Bacteria; phylum Verrucomicrobiota; class Verrucomicrobiia; order Limisphaerales; family UBA1096; genus UBA1096. The sequence goes on from JABGZB010000308.1 coordinate 5,933, forward strand.
CTTTTCCTACACCGAGCCAAGCCTCGAGATCGACTTCAGCAGCCCGCTCGTCCGCAAGATGGGTAAGGAATGGCTCGAGATCGCCGGCTGCGGCATGGTGCATCCGACCGTGTTCGAGAACGTCGGGTACGACCCAGAGGAATGGAGTGGCTGGGCGTTCGGCTTCGGCATCGAGCGCATCGCGATGATCCGCTACGGCATCAGCGACATCCGCCTGTTCTACGAAAACGACCTCCGCTTCCTCAACCAGTTTTAGCCCTTGCCCAAGCGGGGCGATTGCCCGCAGGGTGAATTTTTCACAAGCGTACGAATGCGCTTGATTGCTGTTTGCCAATTGTTACTTTTTTTAGCAGCCGCGTGCAGGGCCGATCTGCAGCGAGAACCGAAACCCCGACCTCGCCGAAACCTAACTTGAAAATATTTGCCGGTAGTTCCAACTTAACTCTTGCTGATGCCATCTGCAACAACATTGGCATCGACCTTGGAAAACTCACCATCACAGCCTTCCCTGACGGCGAGACTTTCGCCAAGATCGAGGAGAACGTCCGCGGTGAGGATGTGTACGTCGTGCAGTCGACCTGCCCGCCAACAAACCATCACTTGATGGAATTGTTCATCATAATGGACGCGCTCAAGCGTGCCAGCGCTGACCGGATCACGGCGGTACTGCCGTATTATGGCTATGCCCGGCAAGATCGGAAGGACCAGCCGCGAGTGCCAATCACGGCCAAACTCGTGGCCAATCTGCTGGTGGCCGCTGGGGCCAACCGAATTTTAACGATGGATCTCCACGCACAGCAAATTCAGGGTTTTTTTGATATTCCGGTGGATCATTTGTACGCCTCACCAGTGATATTCGCCTATCTCAAATACACTAAGCGAGACAATCAAGTAGTTGTCAGTCCGGATGTTGGTGGCCTAAAAATGGCTCACGCCTATTCGGAGATGCTCGGAGCCGATTTGGCGATTGTCGCCAAACGCCGCACAAGCGCCACCGATACAGAGTCCGTCGGCATAATTGGGGAAATTGATGGTAAAAATGCGCTTTTAGTTGATGATCTCACCGAAACCGCCGGTACGCTAGTCAACGCTGCAGCCATTCTCAAGGAACACGGCGCACTGAGTGTCCGAGCCTGTGTATCCCACACAATTCTCAATGATTTGGGTATTGACCGTCTGAAAAACTCTTGTATTGACGAACTGATAACGACTGATACAGTTCCCCGCCCCGAAATCGAGGGGTTGAATATTAACACCCTCTCTGTTGCGGGGTTGCTGGGAGAAGCCATCCAGCGAATCCACAACAATTCGTCGGTGAACTCGCTGTTCCGATTTAAGGGAGCGCGCACAACCTGAGTCCGGTCGGGGGCAATTTATAAAAAGAAAATGAAAGCAATCTCATTGGCGGCTAATCCGCGTGTGTTGACCAAGACTATCGGCAGCAAAAAACTCCGCGACGCCGGCACCCTGCCAGGCATCGTCTATGGCAATGGCGAACCGCAAACCGTAGAGCTTGTAGCCAAACAGTTTGACAAGGCCGCTAAGTCCTCCATTGCCAAAAACTTCCTGGTGGAACTGGAGATCGACGGTAAAAAAAGCATGGCTTTGGTTCAGGAAACACAGAAAAACCCCTTGACCAATCATTTCATTCACGTCGATTTCAAACGCCTGACCAAGGACAGCGTCGTCATCGCCGAAGTCCCGATGCGGCCTGTCGGTACCGCTGAAGGAGTGCAATTGGGAGGCATCTTGCAGACGCCTATGCACACCATCACACTTAAAGGCAGACCGGCTGACATCCCGGAATGTATCGAGCCTGACATCAGTCAACTGGAGGTGGGGCAATCCATTCTCTTGGAGGAGATCCAGTTGCCCAAAGGTGTAGTCGCAATCGGCCGGAGAAGGGCTCAAGTTGTCAGCGTAACCACCTCTCGTATGATGGCCAAGGCCGAGGAAGAAGATGCAGCCGCCAAAGTCGTGGACGAAGCCACTACGGCAGAGGGTGCCAAGAATGAGGCCGGAGCGGATGCCGCTGCAGGCTAAGAAAAGAAGTAAGGTTGAAAATTTCAAACGACGATCCGCCCAACGGGCTGAGGCGTCGTGTTCTTTGAGAAGGCCCACGCATGGAAGAGGCATTCCTGATAGTGGGCTTGGGCAATCCCGGAAAGGATTACGCCGCCACCCGGCATAATGTCGGGTTTATGGCGCTTGATCGCTTGGCCAAGCGCTTGGGTATTGAGTGGGAAGCGAGCAAAAAGTTCACCTCCCGCTTGGCCAAGGGCAGGCAGGACGGCAACACCGTCTTTTTAAGCAAGCCACAGGGCTACATGAATTTGAGCGGTCAATCCGTGGCGCCCTTGGCCCAGTACTACCAGATCCCCAGCGGGCGTGTCATGGTGGTGGTCGATGATCTCGACCTGCCCCTCGGAGCCGTACGTATGCGGCCGGGCGGAGGGACAGGTGGCCATCGGGGCTTGGACTCCATACAGGGGTTGCTAGGAAAAGATGATTTTCCCCGGCTTCGGCTGGGGATTGGCCGACCCGAATCAAACCGGGACGTGTCCAGTTTTGTTCTCGGAAAGTTTGCCGAGGCAGAGACCGAATTGCTGGAAAAAGTGCTGGAAACAGCGGCAGACCAACTAACCTGCTGGATGCTGCAAGGTATCGGGCAGGCCATGAATAATTACAACGGGGATTTTTCCCCAACAGAAAAAAAGACAGATGACGAAATACGAAGGGACGATCATTCTGAAGGAGACGGGGCGTGAAAGCACCGTCGATGAACTGCAGACGTTGATCTCGACCGAGATAAACTCGGCGGGCGGAAAAACCGGCGAGTTCAATGCCGTCGGCCAGCAGGACTTTGCCCGGGTGGCCAACCGCAAAAATCCAGATGGCTACTATCTCGAGGTCACGTTCGAGGGCGATCCCGGCGCGACCAACGACCTGAAAAAGCGCCTGCTGAAAATCAAAGACATCTTTCGCGTCTTTTTCACCAAGGCGGCCTAACTCACAGGTTGCCTTTCCCGTCAAACACCGATTAAACTCCAGCCATGGCAAGCTTCAATAAAGTCATCCTGATGGGCAATCTCACCCGCGATCCCGAGTTGCGCTACACTCCCAGCGGTATGGCTATCGCCGCTTTCGGCATCGCTACGAACAGGCGCTGGAAGGATCAAGACGGGAACCAAAAAGACGAAGTCACGTACATCGATATCACAGCGTTCGGCAAACAAGCCGAAGTGATCGGGCAATATTTTCAGAAGGGAAAAGGGATTCACATCGAGGGCAGGTTGAAGTTTGACCAATGGGATGACAAGACCACCGGTCAAAAACGCAGCAAATTAGGCGTCGTGCTGGATCGCTTCGAATTCATTGGTGGTGGCCAAGGTGACGGCGGCTCCCCTTCCCCACAGCAATCCGCACCTCCCCCGCCCTCCCAACCCGCGGACGGCCCGCCCGTTGACATCCCCGGGGACGACGACGTTCCGTTCTAAACACAAATTTTACACAAACAACAAGTTACTCATGTCTAAAACTGACGTTATTTTAATCAAGAATGTGGAAGGGCTTGGCGGGGAATCCGACCAAGTCAACGTGACCACCGGCTACGCCCGCAACTATCTTGTGCCTCAAGGGCTGGCCATCCCGTTGACCGATGGCAACGAGCGCCGCCTCGAGGCCCTTCGCAAGCAACGCCGATCCCGCGAGATCCGCGAATCCAAAGATGCCAAGGAACTGTCCGCAAGTTTCAAGCACCTGATTTTGCATCTGAAGGTCAAGACCGGCGACACGGGCAAAATGTACGGCTCTGTCACCCCAGCAAATATCATCGAACAACTCGACGAACAGTTTGAAATCCAGATAGACCGCCGCAAGGTACACCTCGCCGAGCCTATCCGTACCGTTGGCGACCACAACATCGAGCTCCGACTGCACCCCGAGGTCAGCACCACCCTCAAGGTTCGCGTCGAAAGCACCAACCCCCTCCCTGAGCCTGAGCCCGAGGCTGCGGCAAAGGAGGCTCCGGCCAGTTAACCAAACGGAAATCTCAGGATGAAGAGCAAGGCAGCGCTTTTGATAGCGAGTGTCTTGCTTTTTTTGTGGGTGCGAATATGAAGCACCCTTGACGGAAGATCACCCCATTGCGGTCGATTCATCCGTGCTCGGCCTCTGGGAAGATATACCGGATGACGGGAAGGAAAAAGAGGGGAACGAACGGATGATGATCCAGAGATACTCGGACACCGAGTACATGATTCATCATCCCGTTCGGGATTACGGGATATAATTATCGGGCCTATCCCATCAAGATCGGAGGAGTATCGTGTGTCCAGCATCAGGCCATCGGACCCAAAGTCGGGCCTGAAAGACTGGGTTGCCCGCTCGAGTCGATCGAGAACGCGATCGACGCCCAGAAATTGCGCTACTTCCAGGGCCGAAGAGACAAGAACCCAGAGCGCTGGCGAGAGTAAACTGCCACGGTGACGATCAATAACCCGGATCACACCCCGGTGGAGCTATGGGCTTGTCAAAGCCGAGATTCCCCACAAACTTGGCCGAAGGGACGAGGCTGCCCAAATGCGTAAGTGCGCCGCAGAGCCAGCCAGGCCAGATACTCCGAGCCCATACAAGTCGACCCACGAGAGGTTAAAAGACTGGTTCAAGCAGCACAGAATAAAGACACAAAAACAAAGGAAGATCGAATCATGAAGAAACACGACACCATGCGAACCAGAAAAAAAGTGATGACCACACCTCGCCGTGAATTCCTGAAAAAGTCCGTCATCGGCTTGACGGCAGCAACGATGCACGGGACCGGCGACGTGCTTGGAGGAGCGGAAAAAAAACGAACAACCGCGCAAGCAGCCGAGGATAAAGTTCCTCCCCATCAATCCCTTGACCTACCGGGACTGCACGCTTACGCCGAAAAGAGCATCCCCTCCGGTGACACCATTCATTTTCGCATCTCCAGCACCCTGCCTTATCGTCTGAAAGTTTGCCGCCTTGCCGGGAGCATCGACGACCTCAACGCAGACGTCGTGCTCCACGCCTTTCCGCCGTCGCAACCTTCGCCGCAGCCCATTCACCCCGGCTCTTATATTCATGTGACCCGCGGGCTGACCGTGGACACCCCGCTCAAGGCTTTGTCCCTCGAGTGCTGGGTACGTCCCTGGCATGTGGGCCGCTACCAGGGTCTGATTACGCAATACGACTATCCGAATTCCGGCGGGATCGGTTTGTTTTTGAGTCCGAGCGGAACCGTCGAGCTCTATCTCGGTGACGGCGGTGAATACAACCGCGAGCGAGGAATGACCGGGCCAAAACTGCCGGTGAAGAAATGGAGTCACATCGTGGCCTCCTGGGATGGCGACACCGCTACGATCTGGCTCAACGGCAAGCGCTCAGCCACCTCGCAGTTGAAAGGTCCGGTCCGAACGGGGCGCTGCCCTCTGCGGCTTGGTGCATACGGTCATAACGGCCTCGCCGCCAATTTCCTTAATGGCGATATGGCCATGCCGACCATCTACGGTCGCGTGCTGCCGGAACGGGAAATCGTCAACCGTTTCGAAGCAAAAGCGCTGAAGACACCACCGGAAAAGGAACTCATCGCCTGCTGGCCTTTATCCGAGGAAGACGGGGACCAGGTAGCCGACATTGGCCCGCAAAAGCACGGTGGACGGATCATCAATCACGCCGCCTGGATGATCGGCGGCCCGAGTTTCGACGCCGCCAAGGTCGGCCGCTTCGATAAGAGTTATGATCCCACCAAAGATAAGAATCGGGGACACGCCGTGCGCTTCGCGAGCGATGACCTCTACGATTGCCGGTGGCAAACAACCCACACGTTCAAGATCCCGGAGGACGCGAAGTCGGGGATCTATGCAGGCCGGTTCAACTATTCCGTGGGCGACCAACCTCGTGAATACCACGTGACCTTTATCGTGCGCAAATCGAAGAAACGCCCCAAGGCGCCGATCCTGGTTCTCTGTTCAACCAACACATGGATGGCCTACAACGCCGCTCCGTTTCCCATTGCGGTCAAGGGCCGGAATTTTATCAACACGGACGGGCTCAAGAATTCCGTGCCGACAGCGCCGGCGTACAGCATGTATCGCAATCATAACCACGGCCAACCGACCTACTACATGGGGCTGAACATGCCCTGGCCCAATGCAGGGCCGACCGTTCTCTACAGCCCAGCCAATGTCGGTTACAGCCACCTCACCCGCGGGGAACTCTTCGCCCACCGCTGGCTCGACGGTCATTACGGAGACCACGCGGGATACGATTACGACGTCGTTACCGATCTTGATCTACACCGTGATCCGAACCTGCTCAAAGGCTATCGCGCCGTGGTCATGAACGGCCACAGCGAATATTGGTCGGGTGAAGCCATGGACGCGGTCGATCGCTACCTCGCCGGGAGCGGAAAACTGATGGCGCTGACCGGCAATACCATGCTCTGGCGGGTCTCGTACAACCCGGCGGGAACCGTAATGGAATGCCGCAAGCTGAATCTCGGACCCGGATCGGGAGGACGCCCCGATTGCACGGTCGGCGAACTTTACCACAGCCAGGACAAGCGCCGTGGTTGTCTCACTCAACTCTCCGGGCACTCCCCCTGCGACGTGGTGGGTTTGATCGGAATCGGCTGGAGCCCCCATACTGGGGTTTATCATTTGGACGAGCCGGATCACTTCCTGTTCAACCGACCGGAAAAGGTGGGCTTGAAAAAAGGCGATACGTTCGGCCATGCGGAGAAGGGCGATTATCCGCGAGCCATCTACCATGAATGGGATGTCCGCCTGAGCACCATCGGCAAGATGACCAAATCGATCCCTCAGGGGGCAACGCTGCCTGAGGAGGATCCCGCAGGCATGGTCACCCTGGCCCGCGGCCTAATCAAGCCGGGCGGAGGCGGGATTTTCGATTACTTCCTCCGGCGAACCGAACTAGTCGACGGCATGGCCGCCGAGATGATCTACTGGAAACGTCCGAAGGGCGGCGAAGTTTTTCACGCGGGAGCCATTCCATCCGGTTGGACCCTGTCGGTCGATGCGCGAATGCGCACCCTGCTGCGCAATGTGCTGCATCATTTCGGGGTTAAGCCGGCGGTTTAACCTATGACGCAGGTAAATTCTCAACTGCCGCTCGCCTAAGATGGCATATCTACAACACAGGAAGATCGAATCATGAAGAACCACCTTGGACAGCTGCTTCTTTGGTCGTCGTTGCACTGGCGGCGACGTTACCTAGCCTTCCCGTCTCCGCAGCGGACGGTAAGCCGGGCGACGGACCCGGTGCCCTACGAGTTATCAAGGAAAAGCCGGCGGATGCGACGGTCCTCCAGCGATTGGGCGAGGCGGTGTTGGCGTCCAAGCCGCTGGCCTACTGGCGCATGCACGGCAAGGAGACAAGATGAGAGAAAGAACACCTAGGAACAACACGGCAATGATTGTCGTTGCATGGATGGTCATCGCGGCCAGCTTGCTCGGCTGCAGCGCCTTTGCAGAGGAGACAGAGACCTTGAAGATAGTGAATTGGAATGTGCTGTATGGGTTCAATTATAAGAAATCCGTTAAGCAAGGTGCCAACTGGATCAAGAAGCAAGCAGCGGATGTCGTTGCATTGCAGGAACTTAATGGGCACAATCAGGTGGGGCTTAAGGAAGTGGCGGCAGAATGGGGACACGATCATGCAGCTATTCTGAAGAAAGGGGGTTTTCCCGTTGGATTGACATCCAGTCAGCCAATTGAGGTTATTGAGCGCAGAGTCAAAGGCTTCCACCATGGCTACCTTCACTGTAAGACACATGGAATTCATTTCTTTGTCGTCCATTTCTGGCCCGGCAAATACCGGGAAGCGGATTGGATTCTCGACAAGGCAGCGCGACTGATTGAGAGAGGCGAGAAAGTGATTATTCTTGGCGACTTCAATGGGAATTCGCGCAAGGATGAGGACTTTCTGATTGCTAACGCGACGTTGAGAAAAAGAGACTTTACGTTTGTTGATAAAGTCGAAGCCAAAGGGTTTGTCGACATCGTGCATAAGCATGATCCGAAAGCCAAGATATCCCAGCCCTCACCCATCACCATCCCCAGATGGACTAAAGACATGGAAGAATTGAAGTTGAAGCGCTATCGAATCGACTTCGTATTCGCAAACAAGACATTTGCAGAACAATCTCATTCCGGGACAATATCTCTAGCGAAGGAAATTGAGACAATCTCGGACCACTATCCTGTCATTGTCGAGTTCATTGGGGCGATATCCCAAAGTGCTTGCGGCGATGATTGAGAATCTGCGGAAGGAATTGGCCGGTGGCAAATCGTTGCCGGTGGTCTTCGATCAACTTGATACCAAAACGGCCTGTGTCACGACCGAAGGGCTCAAGGGAGAGGGCATGTTCTTCTTCACCGAGGGCTACCGCGGCCTCGGCGAGCGCTATGCCAAAGAGATCATCGGCTTGCTGAAAGCGTCGCAGTAAAGGAACATCTGTGAGAGAGAGCTGGACTAAAATAGAGTGTAACTCACTTTGACCGTTCAACCATCAATCCAAAATTTGGAGCCCGCTCTTGTCCCAGCGGAGGATGACTCAAACGTTTTGCAGAAAATTCTAACGACCCTCAACCTGAAGGGTCCCACCTGTGACCGAGATCGTCATGGGCATTGAACGCACCGTGAAATACGGCCAGGGCAACCCTGCCTTTGCTGAAAAACAGATAGAGACTCTTGCGGCGGCCAGAGCTGTCATGAAGGACATTGACGCATTTCTCGTCGGCGAGAAAGCGCTGGCCATCATGGCCAAATTCGCATTACTGACGCATGCCACCCCGGAGTGCCTCGCCGGCTTTGCGCAACAGAGCGAAGAGGAGAAAGCTGCTGATCGATAAACTCGTTGTGCAGGCCATGACGTTGGGAGGGGCCAGCGGCGGAAATTACGGTCAGGCGATGCCGAAGCTACGCAGTCATTCAGAAACCCACTGAACGTTCTCGCGAGGGTTTCTTTCAGGTTTGGCCCCTCGGACAAAAAAGAGAAAAAACCTTTACCACATCGCCTCGTTTCGACTAGGAAATACTGAACACTGAGTTAGTGGATAATGCCCTGAAAACGACTGAAGCACTGACGCACTCCTTTCTAATACACAAGGGGAACAAAAAGCTGTTCATCAACCCGGGGAGATTTCGAAGGATCAAATAGTAACCCAACCCAATCTCGCAAAAAGCAGGACAGACCATCCCTTTTTGGGGGGTTCACTGGGGAAGTTTCAAGCGCGCTTGGCGAAGCGCTTGAGCAAATCAGCCGTGCTTCTCGATCAATTGGCGGAACTCGCCGAACATCCCGCTCGAGTCGTGCGGCCCGGGCGAGGCTTCCGGGTGATACTGCACGCAGAAGACAGGCTTGGTCTTGTGCCTCAACCCCTCGACCGTCTGGTCGTTGAGGTTGATCCGGTTCACCGCCACGTCGCTTGGTAGCGAGTCGGTTTCCACCGTAAATCCGTGGTTTTGCGACGTGATCTCCACCCGGCCACTCTCTAAATCCTTCACCGGCTGGTTTGCACCGCGATGGCCGAACTTCAACTTGCTCGTCTTGCCGCCCATGGCCAAGCTGAGAATTTGGTGGCCAAGGCAGATGCCAAAAATTGGCAGTCCCTTCTTGAGCAACGCCGCAACCGCTTCCGCCGCATACGTCACCGCCGCCGGATCACCGGGACCGTTTGAGAGGAAAATGCCGGCAGGATTATGCTTGAGCGCCTCCGCCGGCGGTGTGTCCGCCGGCACCACCGTCACCGCAAAACCAGTCTGCCGCAGCTTACGCAGGATGTTGTACTTGACGCCAAAATCGTAGGCAACAATCGGGATGTCCGCCGCGGACATGGGGTCGCGCTGGCTGCGGCCGTCGAGCTCACCCGGTCCCTTGGGCAGCCGAAACGCCGGGCTCAACTCATCGTTTTCATCCCACGCAAATGCCGACTCGTGGGTGACCTCTTTCACGTAATCGACGCCGACCAGTCCGGGCCACTCCTTCGCCTTGGCCAAGGCGCTCTCGACCGTGGCGTTGCTCTCGGTGGTGAGGTAGCCGTTCATCGCGCCACGGACGCGGAGCTTTTTGGTCAGCGCCCGAGTGTCGATGCCCTCAATGCCGGGGATGCCGTTGCGCTCCATGTAGTCGCCGAGCGAACTGTCCGCGCGATAGTTGCTCACGACCGGCGACAGTTCACGGACGACAAACCCGCTGGCGTGCGTCTGGTACGACTCCACGTCCTGATCATTGACACCGTAGTTACCGATGAGCGGATAGGTCATCGTGATGATCTGCCCCTTGTACGACGGGTCGGTCAGGATTTCCTGATACCCCGTCATTGAGGTGTTGAAACAAACCTCCCCGGCGACCGACGCCGAAGCGCCGAACGCCTGTCCCTCGAAAATGGTGCCGTCCTCAAGTGCGAGGATGGCTTTAGGCCCCAAGCCAGACATCGCCGGGGAGAATAGGGACTCGCCACCCAATCGGCAAGCACGCGGCGAAATATTGATCAACTTTCCCAAGCGCGGCGGCGTGACAGTCAAGCTTAGTTCCCCTAGCCTGTGCGGCGTGAAAACCATTTCCTTTCTGGCCAAGCTCGTCATCGCCGGCTCGATGTTCGCGCCAATCGCCTTCTCGCAACAGGAGCAGTACTCCGTCCATCCCGACTCGAAAAAGCAGGCTGGCGTTCCCAGAGGGAAAGTTACCCAAGCCAAGTTTGCCGACTCCACGGTGTATCCCGGCACGGATCGCGACTACTGGATTTATGTGCCAGCGCAGTACGAGCCCGGCCAGACGGCGAGTCTAATGGTGTTTCAAGACGGCAAAGCTTATGTCAATGGCTCCACCTTCAACGCGCTCGACAACCTCATCCACCGGCGCGACATCCCGGTGATGATCGGCGTGTTCGTCAATCCCGGCGTAGTGCCGCCCCAAAACGAAAACGCCCAGACCCGCTTCAACCGAAGTCTCGAGTACGACGACATGAGCGACCGATACTCGCAGTTTTTGATCGACGAGTTGCTGCCACACATCGAGCGGACGCACGGCGTACAGTTCAGCATCGACCCGAACCTGCGAGGCATCACCGGTGCCAGTTCCGGCGCGATCTGCGCCTTCAACGTCGCTTGGCACCGGCCCGATTCGTTTCACCGGATTTACTCGACCATCGGCACTTACGTCGGCCTGCGCGGCGGCGACGAGATTCCGACGCTCATCCGCAAAACCGAGCCGAAGCCGCTCCGCGTTTTTTTGCAGGACGGTGAGAATGACCTGAACATTTACGGCGGCGACTGGTGGATCGCCAACCAGATGATGCAGCGCGCGCTCAAGTTTTCCGGCTATGAGTTGAAACACGAATGGGGCGACGGCGGGCACAGCCGCAAACACGGCAACGCCATCTTCCCCGATGCGATGCGCTGGCTTTGGCACAGCGATGCCGCCGAGGTGAAGACGCATTACGACCAGTGCCGCAACGAAGCGGTGCGCTTCCTTGAGTCGGGCGAGAACTGGCAACTGCTCAGTGACGGCCACGGCTGGGCCGAGGGCTTGGCCGCGATGCCGGACGGCACCGTGTTTTTCACCGACGTGCCGGCATCGAAAATTTATCGCATCGGCACTGACGACAAAGTCGAGTTGTTCGCCGAGAACACCGGTCGTGCCAACGGCCTGCGGCTTGGCCCGGATGGTTTGCTTTACGGCGCGGCCAACGGCGCTAAACAGATCGCCGCGTGGGATCCAAAAACAGCCAAGCGCTCTGTTGTCGCCGAGGGAGTCAAGTGCAACGATCTCGTGGTGCGCCACGACGGCACGGTTTATTTCACCAACCCGGCCGACAACAAAATCATGATGATCCGAAAAGGCTCCGGCCGGGCAGTCGTCGTAGATAACTTCAGCAACCCGAACGGACTCACCCTCAGCGCTGACCAGACGATGCTGTTCGTTGGGCACTTCCCAGGCCGGTTCATCTACAGCTACACCATCAACGGCGACGGCACGCTGGCGAACAAGCAGGAGTACTACTACATGCACGTGCCGTCCAACTCACTCGAGGGACACCTCGACGGCATGTGCGTGAGCCGCGACGGGTGGCTCGTTGCCGCCACCGAGTTGGGCGTGCAAATCTGCGATCAACCCGGCCGTGTGCACCTGATTTTGCCCAAACCGCGCTTGGCCAAGCGCGTGTCGTACACCGCCTTCGGCGGCAAGGACTGGAAGACCCTCTACATCGCCACCGGCAACCGCGTTTACAAGCGCCGCACCAAGCTCACCGGCGCGCAGCCATGGCGAGCCCCGATCAAGCCGCCCCGGCCCAGATTGTAGTCAAAAACGGCTGTTTTTAGCCACTTTTGCGCTATTAACCGTTGACAATTAACGGTTCTCGGGTATGGTTTTGCGCCCTTTTTTCGGGGAATAATGGCCAAACTGACCGTCAACGACATCGATCTGCAGAGTAAACGCGTGCTGACACGCGTGGACTACAACGTGCCCATGGCCGAACAAGACGGCGCGATGGTCATCAACGACGACACCCGCATCCGCGCCACCCTGCCGACACTCAAGTTGATGATCGAGAACGGCGCGAAAGTCATCCTCACCGCGCACCTTGGCCGCCCGAAAGGCGAGCGCGTGCCATCGATGAGCCTCCGCCCTGTCGCCGACAAACTCGCCGGGCTGATCGGCAAGCCGGTTGCCTTCTGCGAGCAGTGCGTTGGCCAAGCGGCCGAGAATGCCGCAGCCAAGCTGGAGGACGGTGGCCTGTTGCTTTTGGAAAATGTCCGCTACCACGCCGAGGAGGAAGCCAACGACCCGACCTTCGCCGAGCAACTCGCCGGCGGCGCCGACGTGTTCGTGAACGACGCTTTCGGCGCAGCACACCGCGCACACGCCTCCACCGCCGGTGTGGCCGATGTACTCAACGCCCGCGCCGACCAATGCGTGGCCGGATTGCTGATGGAGCGCGAGTTGCAATTTCTCGGCGACGAACTCGAGTCGCCGGAGAGCCCGTTCGTCGTGATTCTCGGCGGCGCGAAGGTCTCCGACAAAATCAAAGTCATCGACAAGCTGCTCGACAAAGCCGACACGATCCTCATCGGCGGCGCGATGGCGTACACGTTCAAGCTGGCCAAGGGTCTCACGGTCGGCAAGTCGCTCGTCGAGCGCGACAAGGTCGATATCGCCCGGGCCGCCCTCGACAAGGCCGCCGATCGCGGCGTGCAGTTTTTGATCCCGACCGACAACATCGTCGCCATCCCGACCAAGATTGACGGCAAGTTTGCCTTTGGCGAGCATCGCACGAACGACAGCGAAATCATCCCGGACGACGTCGAGGGCGTGGACATCGGCCCCAAGTCGGCGGCTAGGTTTTGTGAAGTGATCTCCGGCGCGAAGACGATTTTGTGGAACGGCCCGATGGGCATCTTCGAGGATGACCGGTTCGCCGGGGGCACGTTCGACGTGGCCAAGGCCGTGTGCGAGGCAACCGCCAACGGGGCCAAGAGTATCATCGGCGGCGGCGACAGCGTGAAGGCGCTGAACAAAGCCGGACTCGGCGAACAGGTCACATTCATGAGCACCGGCGGCGGCGCGAGCCTTGAATTTCTCGAGGGCAAGACGCTACCCGGAGTCGCGGCCTTAGCCGACAAATAATTTTACGCATGGAAAAAGAACGCAAACTGATCGTCGCCGGAAACTGGAAAATGAACAAAACCGTCGCCGAGTCGATCGACTTGGCCAACGGCTTGGTTCGAGAACTCAAGGACGTCACGGAAGTGGATATCGCCGTCTGCCCGCCCTTCACCGCCTTGGCTGCGGTGTCCGAAATCGTCATCGACTCGAACATCCGGCTCGGCGCACAAAACATGAGCGAGAACGGCTACGGCGCTCACACCGGCGAAATCGCCGCCGGAATGCTCAAGGAATTCTCCGCCAAGTACGTCATCCTCGGCCATTCCGAGCGGCGGCAGTACCAACGGGAGTCGGACGAATTGGTCGCCGCCAAGGCCAAGGCCGCCCACGAGGCTGGCCTGAAACCGATCGTCTGCGTGGGCGAGCAACTCGACAATCGCGAAGGTGGCCGCACGGAGGAAGTCGTCGGCACACAGATTCGCGGCAGTTTGGCAGGCTTGACCACGGCCCAAATGGAAGGCACGGTCGTCGCCTACGAGCCGGTATGGGCCATCGGCACCGGCAAAACGGCCACGTCCGCACAGGCGCAGGAAGTGCATGAGTTCATTCGCAACCTGCTGGGAGATATTTTTGACGAGGACACGGCCCAGAGCGTACGCATCCAGTACGGCGGCAGCGTCAAGCCGGACAACGCGTGTGAGTTGATGAGCCAAGCCGACGTGGACGGCGCCCTTGTGGGTGGCGCCTCACTGGACGTGAGGAACTTTTCTGAGATTATTTTGAACTCGATCTGACATAAGAAAACGAAACCATGAGTATCCTGACTGGAATATTAACAACCGTACTCGTCATAAACTGCTTCTTCCTCGTGCTGCTGATCCTGATTCAGCTACCGAAGAAAGAGTCCGGCTCGGGCCTCGCCTTTGGCGGCGGCACGCTGGACATGGCACTCGGAGCAGGCGCGGGGAATGTGCTGACCAAGCTCACCAAAGCCTCCGCATCGCTGTTCCTGTTGCTCTGCCTAGTGTTGGCCGTCATCAGCGGTACCGGCAAGAGAGGCTTGAGCGAGCGGCTTGCCGGAGACGGGCCACTCCCGCCGGCCACCCCCGCTTTAACGGCCCCGATAGAGGCGACCGAAAAGCCTGAGGGCGCCGCTCCAAGCTCCCCCGCCGAAACTCCCGCACAGGCCGCCCCCGAGACAGCCACGCCTCCGGCTGCCGTTGAGAAGCCGGCTGAGATACCCGCCGCTCCGCCCAAGGGCGAGGAGAAAAAATAAGCGAGGCTCCCATGATTTTCAAAAGCGTTCCTGTGCAACGGCTGGGGACGCTTTTTTTATGCCTTGGCCTGCTTGCCCAAACCGGCTGTTTTCAGCAACACGAACCAGCTGACTTTGTCGTCATCAACGGCCCCGACCCCGAGTCGCTCGACCCGGCGATCATCACCAGCCAGGCGGACGGTCGCATCGTCTCGGCGCTATTCGAGGGACTCACTCGCTTCAACGCCATCACCGCACAGGCCGAGCCGGCCTTGGCCAAGCGCTGGGACATTTCCGGCGACGGCATCGTTTACACCTTTCATTTGCGGGACGGCCTCCAGTGGTCCACCGGCGAGCCGATCACCGCGCGCGACGTGGTTTACTCGTGGCGCCGCGCCGTCGATCCCGCCACCGCCAGCGACTACGCAGGGATGCTCTTTTATGTGAAGAACGCCGAGTCGATCAACGCCGGTAAAACCGCCGACCTGAGCCAGCTCGGCGTGCAGGCGATCGACGCCAAGACTGTGCGTGTCGTGTTGACCGCCCCTACCCCGTTCTTCCTTGAGTTGTGCGCGTTTTGGACGTTAGCCGTCGTGCCGGAAAAGGCAATCTCGCGGCACGGCGACCAGTGGTGTCTCCGCCAACCGCTGTCGGTGAGCGGCTCGCACACGCTTGAGTTTTGGCACGTACGTGATCGGGTGCGCCTCCGCAATAATCCGCTTTATTGGGACGCCTCCAACACGCGCAACAATGTCGTCGATCTTCTGCCTGTCGAGTCACCGGCCACAGCGATCAACCTGTTCGAAGCCGGCCAGGCCGATGTCATCTGGGACAAAAGCCTCGTGCCGACCGAGTTGCTCGATGCCCTCAGCCAACGGCCAGAGTTTCACAAGTTCGACTATCTCGGCAGTTACTTCGTGCGGTTCAACACCACAAAAAAACCGCTGGACGATCCGCGCGTACGCAAAGCAATGGCGCTGGCCATCGACAAAGCTCGCGTGGTGGCGAAATACACCAAAGGAGGCGAGCGCCCGGCCGAGCATTTCGTCCCGCCCGGCACCGGCAACTACACTTCGCCAAGCGGCCTTGCCCACGACCTCGACTTGGCCAAGCGACTGCTCGCCGAGGCCGGCTTTCCCGGCGGCGAAAGTTTCCCGACCGACTTAGAGTATCTATTCAACTCAAGCCCGTTGAACAAAAACATCGCGGTCGAGTTGCAGCGCATGTGGCGCGAGACGCTGGGCATTCAGGTCAAGTTGCGGCAGGCGGAGCACAAGGTGTACCTCGCCGCCCAAAGCGCGCTCGACTATCACGTCACACGCAGCAGCTGGATCGGCGACTACAACGACCCCAACACGTTCCTCGACATGTTCATGACGCAGAACGGGAACAACCGCACCGGCTGGTCGAGCGCCGACTACGACCGACTCATCCGCTTGGCCAACGCCACCACGGACCCGGCCAAGCGCAACGAGTTGTTCCGCCAAGCGGAGACGATCCTCATCGCCGACGAGTTACCAATCCTGCCGATCTTCTTCTATGTCGGCATCAATATTTACAACCCGAACCGCATCGGCGGCATCCATCCGAACATCCTCGACATCCACCCAATCAGTGCCATTTACGCCAAGAAAGCCTCGTCTGCGGCGAAATAATAATAAAAGCATTTTTAACGCTTCCCATTTGCTTCGTATTTGAGACAATCCGCGCCCTTTTCTGCCGGGAAACAAATTGGCTGAAGACCCAAACGCTTGGGCCTTAAGGCTCTTTGGTTTCCTGCAACCAAACTGTAAAATGAGTGAAACTAAAGAAAATGCCCCTTGGGTGACGTTCCGACCCGAGATCAAAGTGCTTGATTGCACGGTCCGCGACGGTGGCTTGATTAATAATCACCTGTTCGAAGACGACTTCGTCAAGGCCGTTTACGACACCGCCATCGAATCCGGCATCGACTACATGGAGCTTGGTTACAAAGCCTCCAAGACTCAGTTCGCCCGCAAGGAGCATGGCGACTGGAAGTTTTGCGATGAGGACAGTATGCGCCGCGTTGTCGGCGACAACGACACCAAGCTCAAGCTCACCGCCATGGCCGACGCCGGCAAGACCGATTACAAAACCGCTATCCTGCCTGCCGAACAAAGCGTGCTCGACTGCATTCGCGTCGCCACCTACGCACACCAGATTCCGACTGCAGTAGACATGATCAATGACGCCCACGACAAAGGCTACGAGACGTGCTGCAACATCATGGCCATCAGCACCGTCGCCGATCCCGAGATTGACAAAGCGCTGGAAATCCTCGCCGAGACCCCGGTGGAAACCATCGTCGTCGTCGACAGTTACGGCTCGCTTTATCACGAGCAGATTCGTGCGCTGGTCAAGAAATACGTCGCCATGGCCAACGCTACCGGCAAAGAGGTCGGCATCCATACGCACAACAACATGCAGTTGGCCTTCGCCAACACCATCGAGGCGATCATCCAGGGCGCGAACCGCATCGACGCCACTATGCTCGGCCTCGGACGCGGTGCCGGCAACTGCCCGATGGAACTGCTGCTTGGCTTCCTGAAAAACCCGAAGTTCGACCTTCGCCCGATTTTCAGGCTACTGCAGGATCACCTGATGCCGATGCGCCGCACCAAGGAATGGGGTGCCCTAATCCCGTACGTCGTCACCGGCATCCTCAACCAGCACCCGCGAGCGGCCATGCGCGTCCGCACCACCGAGGAGAAAAACCAGTTTCTGGAATTCTACGACGCCTGCACCTCGGAAGTCTGAGCAGGAAAATAACGATCATATAGGAGGCTCAGCTAGCCGCCTTTTTTCCGTTTAAATAAAAATATTTTTTTCAGATTTTTATATTGACAGGATTTTCTAAAGATACTATTTTCTCCGTTTGGAGGAGAAAATATGGTAATATTAGGAACAATACTTACGGTTGTTGGAGCTATTGGCGGATTTGTCACCGGCATTATGCTGTTAATCGCTAACTTCAAGAAGAATGTAGGCTGGGGAGTTGCCAGTCTACTTTTAGGCATTCCACTGCTTGTTTTTGCAATTATGCACTTCAGTGAGGTTAAAAAGCCATTTCTACTTTATATAGCATTCACAGCAATGATAATTGTGGGATTTATGCTTTCGGCTGCTGGAGCCATATCAGGATTAGAAGGATTCGACCCAAATTCACTTCAGTAACCTTGATTTTTTTCATCTGAAATTGAAAGGCGGCCCAACGGCCGCCTTTTTTCTTTCCCGCTGGCGTCAGTAATCCTCCCTCGCTAACGTCCGCCCGTGGACACGCGTGAGGCATTGGTGGTTTTGAATCTGCTCGAGGGAATCGGGCCGGTTCGCGTGCGGCAGTTGCTCGAGTGCTTCGGCGACGCCGCCAAGGTGCTGCAGGCGAACCGCTCAGCGCTGGTGCGAGTCAAGGGCATTGGCGACGACTTGGCCGGCACAATTGTGAACTGGCAATCCGCCACCGATTTGGCCGGGGAGTTGAAACGCGCCGAGGACTTTGGCGTGCGGCTCGTTTTTCAAAATGACGACGAGTACCCGGAGTTGCTCCGCGAGATTTACGATCCGCCGATCGTGCTTTACGTGAAAGGCCGTATGCTGCCGGAGGACAAAAACAGCATCGCGATGGTCGGTGCGCGGCGCACGACGCATTACGGACAGGACACCGCCCGCAAGCTCTCGTACCAACTCGCCGGCCACGGCATCACGGTGGTCAGCGGCGGCGCACGCGGCATCGACTCCGCCTCGCATCAGGGTGCGCTCTCGGGCAAGGGCCGCACAATCGCCGTGCTCGGCACCGGCATCAACATTGTTTACCCAGCGGAGAATGCGGAACTGTACGAGCGCATCGCCAACAACGGCGCGGTGATCACCCAGTTCCCGTTCAACCGCAAGGGCGACAAGCAGAGCTTCCCGATCCGCAACCGCATCGTCGCCGGGATGACGCTTGGCACGGTCGTCATCGAGGCGAACAAAAAAAGCGGGGCGCTCATCACCGCCAACATGGCCGCCGACAACAACCGGCAGGTGTTCGCCGTGCCGGGGCGGATCGACTCGCCGCAGAGCCGCGGTTGCCACAATCTCATCCGCAACGGCGCCGCGCTTTGCGAAAACGCCGAGGACATCCTCGCGGAGTTTGAGCATCTGTTCCCCAACCAAGCGCTTGGCCAAGCGGAC
>JABGZB010000309.1 GCA_018674955.1 Verrucomicrobiota bacterium
CGGGCTGGGAATCATCCCCCACACCATCCACATGAGCGCAAGCATCAGCACCACGATCACGATCATGACCAGCCGCCGCTCGCCGCTGCTCAGGTTCAACTTGTCAAATATGCTTTCGTTACTCGCCATCGAACTCACATTCCAGCGACCATGTGGTTAGTTTTTTTCTCGGATCCTTCCGGCTCAGCCCCGGACGCACCTTGGAGAACAGCGTCTGGCCATCGATCTCCATTCGCGTGAGCGCCAAGTGATAATCGTCAATAATCGTATCATTGCCGGCATCTGCCGTGCCGGCGATTCGCAGTTTCCGGCTCGTGTTGCCGTCAATGCGATCCGACGAGAATGTCAACTGTGTGAACTTCAGCTCGCGCGGCAGCCCGATGGTCACTTCGCGCCACGCCTTAAGCGCGGCGTCCTTAAGCGCCTTTTGCTTCTCGAGTGTCTCCACCTTTGCCTTGAGCGAGCGCGCCTTGGTGAACTTGTTGGTTTGCACAGTCACCTCGTTAATCTTACCGTCAAGCGTACTCTGCAGTATGCTACCGTAAACGTAAAACCCAAGGAGCCCGATCAGCATCAGCGCCACCGCTCCCTTGATCCCCTCCATCCACAGGCCATCCTGAAAGCGCTGGCGGTTGCGGGCGCTGTAATCCTCGAGCATCAGGCCGGGTGCCGTTGTCCGGGCGGTGAACTCCACGGCCGCCGTGGCGAGGTCCACCTCGCTCATCGGCTCGACCTCTCGGATGCTGCCGAAACACTTGGCCAGGGCCGTATTCCAGTCGGCCGCCACGTCGCCGCGCTTGGCCAAATGGCAGGCCGGTTCATCCGGCATCCAGCCGGCGACCTCTCCCGCCAGGGCGACGCTGTTAATTTTCTCCACCAACTCATCGCGGCTGGCTGCGGTGTCCGGCAGGTTGAATGAATTCACATCGCGCAGTCGGCCGTCAAACCACCACGACACCAGCGCCAATACCGAGTCGGCCCCCTGTACTAGCTGAATGTGGGCCCCGTCCTCCCTTGGCTCACCGGGCACCAACTCCCGCAGCAGCGGCACCTCCACCCGGTCGGCGAGATAATTAACGGCCTCGAGTTCGTCGAGATGACCCTCCACCACGCCTCGCTCGGCGATCATGACGAGCACCGTCTGGTTTCCCTCCGTGCCGGTGGAGCCGGGCACCGCCTCGGCGGACCAAACGGCCTGCACCATCGGGAGCGGCGATAAATCCTCGATCTGAAACTCGACCATCGGCAGCAGCTCATCCGGCTCGCATTCCGGCAGCTCGACCACACGCAAAAAAACCTTCTCCGGCGGTAGGGTGGCGATGTTGAGCTTGCGGCTGAGCAGGTCTCTCCAGTCCTTGGCCACCGCCTTGGCCGGCGGGTCGTCGCCCTCGGCCACGCGCAGGTCGCCGGAGAGCTTCACCTTTTTCGACGAGACGGAAAACTGCCACAGCCGGCTCCCCTGAGCCGCTGGTTCGAGCAAATTGCAACTGCTCCATTTGGTTTTCTTTCCCGCCATGCTACTCGTCTTTCAAATGTTCGTCGGACATGGTCACGCGCAAAATCTCCTCGATGGTCGTTTTGCCATCGGTCACTTTTTGCCAGCCGTCGTCGCGCAGCGTGCGCATGCCCTCGTTGATTGCGGCCTGGCCGATGACCGACGACGCCTCGCGCTTGAGGATCAGCGGTCGGATGGTCTCGCTCATCACCAGCATCTCGTAAATGGCTAACCGACCCTTGTAGCCCTGCTGGCGGCAATCCTCGCAACCGACCCCGTGATAAAACGTGCCAGACTCGATGACGTGCTCAGGGCAGTTGATCTGCCGCAGATAGTCGCGGTCAATCTTCTGTTCCTCCTTACAGTTCGGGCAAATAGTACGCACCAAGCGCTGGGCCATGACCGCCTCAACCGACGACGCCACGAGGAACGGCTCGATGCCCATGTCGATCAACCGCGTGAACGCGCCGGGGGCATCGTTCGTGTGCAACGTGCTGAATACCAAGTGACCAGTCAGCGCGGCCCTGATGGCGATGTCAGCCGTCTCTCCATCACGAATCTCACCCACCATGACCACGTTCGGATCCTGCCGCAGGATGTGCCGCAGGCCGGTGGCAAACGTCAGTCCGATATCCGAGCGCACAGCGATCTGATTGATGCCCTTCAGCTCGTACTCGACCGGTTCCTCGATGGTGATGATTCGCTGGTGAACGGAGTTGATCGTGCTCAGGAAGGCGTAAAGCGAGGTTGACTTGCCGGAGCCGGTCGGCCCGGTCACCAGAACGATCCCGTGCGGCTTGACGATGAGATCGCGCAGGACCGCCTCGTCCTTGGGATCGAAGCCCAGCTTGTCGAGACTCAAGAAAATGGTGCCGCGTGTCAGCAATCGCAGTGACACACTTTCGCCATAAACCGTCGGCACCGTGGAGACACGAATGTCGAGCTCCTCGCCCTTGATGCGGACGTTGATTCGGCCGTCCTGCGGGAGGCGCTTCTCGGCGATGTCCATGCCGGACATGACCTTGATGCGCGAGATGAGCGAAGACTGGTAGCGCTTCAACTGCGCCGGCATCGGCGTCTGGTGCAGAATGCCGTCCACGCGGTAGCGGATGCGAAACTCGTCCTCCGCCGGCTCGAAGTGAATATCCGTCGCCCGATCCTTGAACGCCTCCCAAATGACTTGGTTGACGAATTTGATCACACTGGCGTCTTGGTCGCCTTCGGTGATTTCCTTGTCTTCATCAAAGAAAATATCGAACGAATCCTCGTCGTCATCCTCCAGTTCCTCGAGCGTCTCGGCGCCGACGCCGTAAATTTTCTTGAGCGCCTTTTCGATCTCGCTGCGCGGTGCCAGAGCCAGCTTGACCATGCCGCCGGCGTTGAACTGCACGGCATTGATCATCGCCGAGTCGAACGGGTCGCTGACGGCCACCTCGAGCGTCCCATTCTCGGCATGGATCGGCAGGACGAAATGCTGGAAAGCCACCTTGGTGGTCACCCTCTTTCGCGCCTCGGCAGACGGGCTAATGTCTTTAAGGTCAACGAACCGCAGGCTCATCGCCTTGGCCAGGCGCTCGAGGAAAGCATCCTCGGCCAGCCCTTTTTCCCGCGCAAAAAACGCCAGTAACGGCTCCTCCGAGCCGTTTTCGGCAGCCACACGCCACTCCTTCGTCAGGTCCAAAAACTCAACGGGGGTGGCCAAATCGGCGTCTGCCAATATCTGTTTAATCGATGTAAGTGCCATTCTGTGGGCAGCAAGTGAACGAATAAACAGCGGTTTTCAACAAAAGTTGCGAAAAAATAGGCTCAAATAACGCACACCCAGCGGGATGGGCGCTCCGCTTGGCCAAGCGGCGCATCTCCCCTACTCACCCGTCAGGATGGACAGGAAATTCTCCAGCGCCGGGGAGAGAGCCTTGCTTTTCTTGTGCACCACCGCCACGGGCCGCGCGAGTTGCACGTCGCTAAACTTCACGCTGGCCAGGCTCCCGAGCTTGACCTCCGACACAATGGTCACCTCCGGCACAATCGCCACGCCGGTACCGATCTCCACCGCCCGCTTGACGGTCTCGATGTTGTCGAACTCCACCACCGGGTGGACGGCGATTTTCTTCTCCCGCAGCACGCGGTCAATCCCTCGTCGGGTCGGGATGTCGATGTGAAAGCCGACCAGATTTTCCCCCGCGATGTTGGCGAGCTTGATTTGCCCGCGCTTGGCCAAGGGATGACCCGGCTCGCAGATCAACACCAGCGACTCCTCCATCAGCGGGATGATGTTCAGCTTGCTGTCCTTGCCCGGATAAGCCACGAGGCCAAGGTCCACCACATTGCTCAGCACGTCCTCGAGAATCTTGTCCGCGTAACTGTACTCGACGTGCACGTTAACGGTGGGGAATTTCTTCAGGAATTTCTTCAGGAACGGCGGCAGCGTGTGCAGCCCGATCGAGTAAATCGTCGAGACGCGAATGTTGCCCGACACCAAATTTTGCAGCGACTGCATCCGGCTCGTCAGTGTCTCGAACGTGTTGATCATCTCCTTGCTGTGGTCGTAGAGCAACTGACCCTCCTTGGTCAGCCGAAACATCTTCTTGCTGCGCTCGACCAGTAGCGTGTCGAAATGCCTCTCAAGCGAGCTGATCTGCTGGCTCACCGCCGATTGAGTGATCTGGTTGATCCGCGCCGCGCTGGTGAAGCTCCGGCTCTCGGCCAAGTCACAAAAAACCCTCAAGTTCTCAATCTGCATAAGCTCAGTTAAATTGAAAACCAGCCTGAGTCAAACATTCTTAATGCAGCCACCCGGTACGGCGAGGATTGACCGCTGCCCGGTTGTCGCCGTTTAATCAGCCCGCCGGAGTGAGGCGCTAATTCAACGAATGTATCATATCACCCGATTACCCAATGGGCTCCGATTGGCCACGGCCGAGTTGCCTCACATGGCCAGCGTCAGCCTCGGC
This sequence comes from Verrucomicrobiota bacterium, assembly GCA_018674955.1. Taxonomy (GTDB): domain Bacteria; phylum Verrucomicrobiota; class Verrucomicrobiia; order Limisphaerales; family UBA1096; genus UBA1096. Next base: position 4,450 of record JABGZB010000309.1, read on the forward strand.
ATCTGGTCGGCCGTCGGCAGCCGCTGCGAACGCGAGGGCGAGACCGGCATCAGCCATTTCCTCGAGCACATGCTTTTCAAGGGCACACGCCGCCGCTCCGCCGCTCAAATCTCGCAAGAGGTCGAGGGCCTCGGCGGCTACATAAACGCCTGCACCAGCGAGGAGAGCACCTGCTACCACGCCCGAGCCCACGCCGACCAAGCCGCCAAGCTGATGGACGTGCTGGCCGACATGTATCTCAACCCGGTTTTTGACCGACAGGAAATCACCCGCGAACGCCGCGTCATCAAGGAGGAAATCGCCATGACACTCGACCAGCCGTCGCAGCACGTGCTCGAGTTGTCCGACGAGTCGCTCTGGCCCGACCAGCCGCTTGGCCGCTCCATCGCCGGCGACGAGCGCACCCTCAACCGCACCCGCCGCCGCGAGCTCGCCGGCTTCCACGCCCGCCACTACGTCAGCGGCTCGACGGTCGTGGTCGCCGCCGGGGACATCCGCCACCGTGACTTGCTCGACTTGGCCAAGCGCTTGGCCAAGCGCATCCCCACCGGCAACCGCTCGAGCTGGTTTCCAGCCGTGAACGGCCAGGCGCGTCCGGAGATCAAGCTGTTCACCCGCGACATGGAGCAGACGCAGTTTGCGCTCGGCATCCGCACCTGTTCACGGCACGACCCAAGGCGCTTTGCCCTGCGCTTGGCCAATGTGATCCTCGGCGAGAACATGAGCTCGCGCCTCTTCCAGTCCATCCGCGAGGAGCACGGTTTGGCCTACAGCATCTACTCTACGCCCAACTTTTATCACGACACCGGTAGCCTCACGATCGCCGCCGGGCTGGACACCGCCCACACGCAAAAGGCACTCAAGCTGACCCTCGACGAGCTGCGGCGCCTCCGCGACAAATCGCCCGGCGCCGCCGAGCTGCGCCGCGCCCGCGACTACCTCATCGGTCAGCTCGAGCTCTCGCTCGAAAGCACCGAGAGCCAAATGAACTGGGTCGGCGAGCAGTTGCTCGGCTTCGACCAGATCATCCCGCCGGACGAAATCAAGGCCCGACTCAACGAGATCCAGCCCAGCGACATCCGCCGCGTCGCGAACGATTTTTTCCGGCCGGAACGCCTTTGCCTCTCGCTCGTCAGCCCGCTCAAAAGCAACCGCGGCCTGCGAAAATTAATCGAACTTTGATCGCCGATGCCCTGCCCGCTGATCCAGGAAATTGAGACGCGACATACGCCGGAATCGCTCACCGGGCGGCTTCACGCCGAGACCGGAACGATCCTGCTGCGCTCCGGCACGATGGAGCACGGCGAACGCTTCAGCCTCGTCGCCGCGAGGCCGTTTTTGCGGTTTGAGTCGTACGGCTCGCGCTGCGAAATTGAGTCGGCCGCCGGCCGCCGCACGCTGTTTGGCAGCCCGTGGAAACTGCTCGAGAGCCTGGCCAACCGCTACGAGCTGCTCGAGGAGATTGACCTGCCGTTTCCCCTCGGCGGCTGCTTCGGCTATTTCGGCTACGAGCTGAAACAGTTCATCGAACCACATTTGCCGCTGACGACCCACAACGACCTCGAGTTGCCGGAATGCAGCGTCGGATTTTACGACAGCCTCGTCGTGTTCGATCACAAAATCGACAAGGCGTGGCTGATCTCCACCGGTCTCGGCGAAGAGGGCGATCGCTCCGACGAACGCGCCCAAGCAGCCGCCGCGTTTTGGCTCGGACAACTCGGCACGCTTGACCAAGCGCCCGCCGCCGAGCCGCCTCTTGGCCAAGCGACGATGCCGCAAGTCACTTCGACGATGTCGCGCGAAAGCTACTGCGACGGCGTGCGGCGGATCATCGACTACATTTGGCGAGGCGACATTTATCAGGCCAACCTCACGCATCGCCTGGCTGCGGAAGTGGGTGTCGATGGCTGGACGCTGTTTCAGCGGCTAGCCACTGCGTCGCCCGCGCCGTTCTCGGCGTTCATGCAGTGCGGCGACTTTCAACTCGCCAGCTCGTCGCCGGAACAGTTCCTGCGGTTGAGCGGCGACCATGTCACCACCCGACCGATCAAGGGCACGCGCCCGCGCGGCAAATCGCCCGATCTCGACGCCCGGCTTGGTTACGAGTTGCAGACCAGCGCCAAGGACCGCTCCGAACTCGTGATGATCACCGATCTACTCCGCAACGACCTTGGCCGGTTCTGCGAATACGGCTCGGTGACTGTCCCTGACTTGGCCAAGCTCGAACGCTTCGCCCAGGTACAGCACCTCGTCTCGACTGTGGCCGGCCGGCTGAAGTCGGGTGTCACTCATCTGCACGCTCTGGCCTCCTGTTTCCCCGGCGGCAGCATCACCGGCGCGCCGAAGATTCGCGCGATGGAAATCATCGACGAACTGGAGCCGGTCGTCCGCGGCCCGTACACCGGATGCCTCGGCTACCTCGGCTTCAACCGCGAGAGCCAGTTCAACATCCTCATCCGCACGGCGGTTTGTCGGGATGGCACGGCGTGGTTTCACGTTGGCGCAGGCATCGTCGCCGACTCCGATCCCGCCGCCGAATACGAGGAGACACTCAACAAGGCGGCCGGCTGGCTGGCGGCGCTGAACCTGCCGGCATCGGCATTGCCCTTGTCTCCCGCAACGGAGTCTCCCAACCTACGCGCGTGACCGGGCTCGGCACCATTCTCAACACCGCCTGCATTCTCCTCGGGGGCCTCGCCGGGCTGTTCATATTCCGCAACATCTCCACGAAGACGCAGCAAAATCTCAAGCTCGCCATCGCGCTGGTGTCGCTGGCGATCGGCTTCATGATGATCTGGGACGGCCTCGTCGGCAGCTACCCCGGGCAAGCGTCGCGCGGCTGGCTGATGTGCTTTTATTTGTTCATCGTCGTGATGATCTCGTTGAGCGCCGGCAAGTGGCTCGGCGGCAAAATCGGCATCCAATGGCGGCTCAACTCGATGGGCGCTTGGGCGCGAAAAAAGTTCACCGCCGCCACGCAAAAAGAGGACGAAAAACATCCGCCAAGCGAGGGCTTCATCACCTGCACACTGCTGTTTTGCGTGGGGCCGATGTCGCTGCTCGGACCGATACAGGACGGACTCACCGGCGACATAGAAATCCTCGCGATCAAGTCGGTGATGGACGGCATCTCGACGATGACCTTCGCGACGACATTTGGCTGGAGCGTGCTCTTTTCCGCCGTGCCGGTGCTGGTCTATCAAGGCACACTGACGCTGCTGGCCGTCGTAGTGAAGCAATCACTCGACGCCCTGCCCGAGGCGGGATTACTGATCGATTCCGTGACCGCGACCGGCGGCTTCATCCTGCTGTGCATCCCGCTATTGCTGCTGGAAATCCGGCGCATCCAGTTGGCCGACTACCTCCCCGCGCTCGTCATCGCCCCCGCCGCCGTCTGGACATTTTTGCGCTGAATTCGCCGGTTAAATAATCAGCAGATTTTCGCAGATTGATTTGTTTTTTTATCTGCGCGAATCTGCGTCATCTGCGGATGAAAATTATCGGGACTGCACGAGCACTCGGAACGGGCAGCCCATGTGAGCCGGGTGGGTGAGGGTTTGCAACTGGCGCACGTCAATCGCTTGGCCAAGCGCGGGGGCTGTCTTCAGCATTTCGGCGAAGGTGCCGTTCAGGAATCGCTCTTGTGTGGTGAATTGTTCGGTCTGCAATCCGACCGACTCGCCGGCGCGCTTGGCCAAGCCGAAGTTGGCGTGGGCGGTGAGGTCCTGTTCGCCGGGGTTGGCTAAGACGTCGTCGACGAGTTTTTGGTCGCTGTAACCGCGCACGGTTCCGTCCGGCTGGCTTGCGGCAGGCCAGTCGTCCGGGCCGTGGCCGTAGTCGAGTGCGATCAGTTTCCCGGCGGCCAATTTGTCAGCGGCGGTGCGCCACCACGCGTTGGCTTGCGGCGACAGTTCGGTCGTGTACTGATCCGGCAACACGTCGAGCAACTCGCTTGGCCAAGCGGGGAGCAGCGACCGCCAAGCAGCGCCATCGATGTCGATCGGCTCCCAGCGGAATTCGCCGTCGCGGCAGCCAACCGCCCACTCGAACCAGTCACGCTTGGCAGCGTCCCAGCCAATCCGGTGCGAGGGGAAGGCGTCGAGCAACTCGTTGCTGAAAATGACGCCGCGAATCTCCGGCGCGTCCGCCGGCGAATCGTGCCACTCGACCTGCCCGGCGAACTTGGCCAAGCGCTTAGCCTGCCAACTCCGCCGCTTGACCGACGGCTCGGCGATCGAGTAAGTCAACCGCTCGAACAGCGGCTCGTCGTTGGCGGCGAGCCATTCGAGAATGTCGCCCGCCAAGCTGCCGTCGTGCGCACCGGCCTCGGCGATCCGCACCGGCCCGGCGATCGCCCCGAGCCATTTCGCGAAGCGGAACGCCAGCAGTTGGCCGAACACCGCGCCGACGCTGACGCTTGTGACGAAGTCGCCCCG
>JABGZB010000310.1 GCA_018674955.1 Verrucomicrobiota bacterium
GGCAGTGAATACACAGAAGAGGGCGCAACTGCAAAAGACAATCTTGATGGTGATGTTACCGGGAGCGTGCTGATCAAGAGCGGCGTGGATCTCTCGAATGTGGGAGTTTATGAGGTCAGTTATCTTGCAAGTGACAGCAATGGCAATGTTACGGTTCCTGTTCTGCGTAGGGTCGAGATCAAGGACACAACTAGGCCTGTTATTACGATGCTTGGAAACGCCTCCGTTCTCGTTGAAGCCGGCAGCCAATATGTCGATGCAGGGGCGACCGTTAGTGATGCCTTTGTTGGCGATATTACCACGAGTTTGGTCGTCAATAATCCAGTAGTTACCGGTACGTTGGGCAATTATATTGTGACGTATAGTGCTCAGGATGGGAGTGGTAATTCGGCCGATCCTCGGACCAGAACGGTTTCAGTGCAGGACACAATTGGCCCCGTAATAACCTTGGTTGGTGGTTCTGAGTTGGTTTTGGAGGCCGGTTCCACCTTCGTAGATCCTGGGGCAAGTGCGCTGGATGGTTTTGAAGGAGATTTGAGCAGCAAAATCTCGGTTGCAGGATTCGTGAATTCAAAAGTATACGGTGAAAATGTGCTGGAATACAGTGTTGCTGACAGTTCCGGAAACACAGTAAAAGGGGTGCGAAAAGTAATTGTGAGGGACACAGCCGCCCCTGTGCTGACGCTTTTGGGGAATGTGGAATACAAGATATCGAAGGGTCAGGTTTTCAAGGAACCTGGTTACACTGCAGTCGATGTGCTTGATGGTAATGTCAGCTCACTGGTGGAGATTCGAGGAACAGTGGATACCTCAAGCGCGGGTAAATATGAGTTAATCTATATAGCCAAGGATAAGTCGGGTAACGAGGCTGCCGGCTTAAAGCGCAAGGTTGAGGTCGTGGGAGACAGTTTGCCTCCAGCTTTGCAGCTGGTGGGACGAGCCACGGTCCGTCAAGAGGCTGGCACATCCTATGTGGATGCCGGGGCAACAGCGATCGATCTTTTGGATGGGGATCTCTCCGGTTCAATTAGCGTGAGCAATCCGGTAAACATGAATCTAACGGGTGAATACGTAATCACTTACAATGTATCTGATAACGATGGCAACCAAGCGGCAGCAATCCAGAGAAAAGTTGTGGTGATTGACACAGTTCCGCCGGTTCTGACCCTCACTGGAGCATCAGCGATCAAGCTTGAGGTGGGTGAGGCATTTAATGATCCCGGTTATTCAGCAACCGACTCTCTGGATGGGAGTTTGACGGGGCAAGTGGTCGTTGCACATTCTATTAATGTCAACGCGGTAGGCCAATATCCCGTGACATATAATGTAACTGATGCCGCAGGCAACAAGGCGACCGAGGCCGGTCGCCTGGTCATTGTTGGAGACACAGGGGCGCCGTTTATTCTTCTGACAGGTGCCTCGACGATCGTGATACAGGGAGGGTCCGGCTATGTTGATGCTGGGGCGACAGCCGAGGACAGTGTCGATGGTGACTTAACGGCTCGAATTGCAGTCAATAATCCTGTAGATGCAAATAAAGCTGGGACTTATGTGGTCACTTATGATGTTAAGGATCTTCAAACAAACGCCGCTACGCAGGTTGTTCGAACTGTGATTGTTGAGGACAATGTTGCGCCGGTCATAACGCTAACGGGTGATACAGAGGTTACCATTGAGGCGGGGACTGATTTTGTCGATCTGGGGGTTTCGGTTACAGACAACATGGACAGCACTGTGGGTAGCCGCCTGTTTAAGGAAAGTAATGTTGATTCCACGAGTCCCGGAATTTATCAGATCAAGTACATGGTTCAGGATGAAAGCGGGAATAAAGCCAGCTTGGTAGTCCGGACTGTCACTGTTATGGATACGCTTGGCCCGGTGGTTAGTCTGGTTGGTGGTGCTAATTTGACACTGGAAGCCGGTGGCTCTTATGAAGAGCTCGGTGCAACAGCACTCGATCGAGTCGACGGGGACTTAAGCACTGTGGTGAAAGTTTTCGGTGAAGTTGATGCCGGCACAGTTGGCACATATGAGGTTAGTTATCAGGCCAGTGACAGCCGAGGAAATGCAGGCCAGGCAGTAGTACGTTCAGTCCAGGTTGTGGATACAACTCCTCCATTGGTCAAGCGGATCGAGAGATTGGAAGTTCTTGAAGGTAAGGCCTTGGGGGTTGTCGTTTCAGCCAATGACAACGGTCGAACGGACAACCAGTTGACCTTTGCGCTTTCTGGCGCGCCGCAGGGCGTAACTTTGACAGGTGCCACAATAGGATGGACCCCAAGCGAGGAGCAAGGGCCGGGATCCTACTCCTTTGATGTGGTTGTTTCAGACGGGGCACTTGAGACAACTCGGCAGGTGCTGATCGATGTGGCGGAAGTGAATGCGGCGCCGGTGGCAACAGATGCAACTGTCACAGTCAAGGAGGACGGTGAGGTATCCATAGTTCTTGCTGGGTCGGATGCTGAAGGCACTTTATTGAGTTTCAGTGTGGTAAATGAACCCCTTAATGGTGAATTATTCGGCGCTGGATCGGAGTGGGGTTATGTTCCAAACAAGGATTTTAATGGTGTTGACAGTTTCAACTTCGTGGCAAGTGACGGTGATCTGGATTCTGCCCCGGCCAAGGTCGATATCACGATTCAGCAAGTTGAGGACGCGCCTACTTTAACAAACGTCGAAGTTCTTGTTGGCGCGATGGAAGACGCCGAATTCCAGGTGACCTACGCAAATCTTTTAAGCGCATCGGATGCTTATGATGGTGATGGTGAAAGCATAGTTTTCAATATCAAACAGGTGTTAAGCGGCAGCCTTAGCGATGGCCAGAACGTGATAGAGAGTTCACGCTTGACCAAGGGAGGATCGATTTACTGGACACCGGCTGCGGATGCCAACGGGAAATTGGAAGCGTTCACTGTTCATGTGGTGGATGAATCAAGCGAGGCTGGTGTGGTTGGTAAACAAGGACCTATCGACGACGATGACGATGTTACCGTGGTTATTGATGTGGAGGCAACACCGGACGATCCGGTGATAACGTGGGTCAATCCGGCTGGGATCATTTACGGCACGTCGCTGGGTCAGTTGCAGTTGAACGCTGTTGCCAATGTTCCTGGAACGTTTAAGTACTCGCCAGCCGCGGGAGCTGTGTTGAATGCAGGAAACGGTCAGTCACTACAGGTGACTTTCACTCCTGAGGATACAGTCGAGTATAACGTGGCGGAGGGACGTGTAGCCATTGATGTGAGCAAGGCCACGCCAGTGCTAAGCTGGTTCAACCCGATTGCGATCGAAGAGAACACCTCCCTGGGTGACACTCAGTTAAACGCGACGGCAAATGTGTCAGGTACTTTCAATTATACACCGGCCGCGGGAACTGCCCTGAAGGTGCGTACAACACTTGGTGAAACATATAGTATATATGACCTGAAAGTAGTGTTTATTGCCGAGGGCCGCTCGAACTACAAGCCCGTTGAAAAGACGGTGCGGATCACAGTTCTGCCACTGGCACCCAATGATGCCAAGCCAAGCATCCTGATGGAGCCTGCGCCGGTTACCTTGATTTCAGGTGAGTCCGGGCAGTTGAGTGTGACTGCAATCGGTCGGAAACCGCTGTCTTATCAGTGGTTCCTCAATGGGAACGTAATTCCAGGTGCCAGTGAAGGGGTGCTGAAAATTGAGGGAGCTACATCAGAAAAGGCAGGAGATTACCACGTGTTGATCGTTAACAGTCTGGGTGTCAAGGAGAGCAAGGCGGTTGCGCTGACAGTACTCGAGCCGCCTGTCTTGGTGAGCGGCCTGGAATCCGACACGATCGACATTGGCGCCTCCCATCAGTTCAATATCGTCGTTCAAGGGAGTCAGCCGATTGAGGTTGAATGGTACAGGAATGGAAAGTTGTTGCCCGGGCAGGATGGCCTGACTCTCGATATAGCTGCAGCGAAGGTGACGGATGGTGGCGAATACTTCGTTCGCCTTAAGAATGACGCCGGCGAGCATGTCAGTGACCCTGTCAAACTCTACCTAAATATGCCTGTGTCTTTGGTAATGGGACTGGAAGACACGGCCGTGACAGTGGGATCGGATGTGATGCTAATCGTGTCGGCCCAGGGTACGCCTCCGATTAATTACAAGTGGTACCATAATGGCAACGAATTGCGCGGGGAGACGGATGATAAGCTTGTATTGAACAGTATCAACCAGTTGAAGGGTGGTACTTACAAGGTGTCGGCCAGCAACAGACTTGGCAGTGACAGTAGTAAGGCCAACCTGAAAGTTAATTCTGGGCCAGTGATCACGCGTCAACCCGGTGATAAATCGGTTAACCAGGGCGGCAGTACCAGTTTCACGGTTGCCGTGACTGGGACCAAGCCGGTTGTCTATCAATGGTATTACCAGGGTGAGGCTATCGATGGTGCGACAAGCGCAAATCTTAACTTTACCAGTGCGGAAAGTGGGAATGCGGGAATCTACAAGGTCAAGATTACCAACGTTGCAGGTGCGGTAACCAGTGAATCTGCGAGATTGACTGTGAATGTCCCCTTGGAATTTGTCAGTGACCTAGAGGACACGATGGCGATGATTGGGGGAAGTGTACGGCTTGAGGTTGGGTTGAGCGGTAGCGGTCCGGTAAGTTATAGGTGGTTCAAAGGAGGAACGCTGTTATCCGGTGCTAGTGACGCTTTGTTAAAGCTCAATCAATTGTCGAGTGAGGATTCAGGTCTTTACCAGGTGGAGGTCACGAATCCGGTGGGGACAATCAGGAGCAGCATGGCTAAGCTGGATGTAGTTGCGGGGCCAACCATTGTTCAGGCGCCAGTTGAACAAACGGTAATTTTGGGGCAACCAGTTGAATTTGGTGTAATCGCCGGCGGCAGCAAGCCGTTGACTTATCAGTGGTACAAGAACGGAGTGCTTATAGAGGGAGTCGGTGGCGCCAGTTTAGGAATTGAGTCAGCCGCGAACGCGGATGCGGGGAGCTATAGTGTGTTGGTCTTGAATCGCGGTGGAACGGTTGAGAGTGACGCTATGTTACTTGATGTGATTATGCCTGTAAGTATTTCGCGTGATCTTGAGAATGTGACAGTCAGCGAAGGAGGGATTGCCAGGTTCAGTGTTGATGTAAACGGCACTAGTCCAATCAGTTATCAATGGTTCTACGGAGGTAGCCCGATTGTTGGGGCAACGGATTCTGTTTATGAGATCGGGATAGTGGCCGAAACTGACCGTGGTGTTTATCAGGTCAGGGTGTCGAACAAAGGCGGACGAGTCAGCAGTGCCGAGTCCAAGTTAAGTGTGAGTGTCGCTCCGAGGTTGCTTCGTCCGATAGAGGACCAGGAATTGCTGGCTGGGGGCACCTTGAATCTGCAGGTAAGTGCCAGCGGAACCGAGCCCCTTACCTATAATTGGTACAGGGGAGGCGATCTATATTCTTCCGGCACCGATTCTAAATTGAGCATTGTTGATGTAACGGGTCAGGATGGCGGCTTCTATCAGGTTGAGGTGGTCAATGCGGTTGGCAGTGCGAGAAGCACCATTGTTGAGGTTGCGGTAGTCAAGCCGGTGACGATTGTGCAGCAACCGGTTGATACAAGAGTGATACAGGGCGCGAATGCGGAGATAGCCGTTCAGGTGACAGGAAGTGAGCCGGTTGCTTATCAATGGTATCACAATGGAGCGGCGGTGGCAGGCGGCACCCGGGCCTCGTTGAACATTCTTGATGCACAGGTTGTGAACAGGGGCGCCTATGAGGTGCATGTCAGCAACCAGGCGGGAACTGTCATAAGCGAGGGTGTAAACCTTAAATTAAGTATTCCAGTGAGCATTACATTGGAGCCAAGACCATTTGCTGGCCTGACAGGAGACAGTCTTGTTATGCGCATTGAGGCAACAGGAACTAAGCCGCTGGTCTATCAATGGCTCAAGGGTGGACAGTCGATTGCTGGTCAGACGTCTGAATCGTTGGTTATTGAGTCTGTGCAGGAGTCTGATGCCGGGACATATTCGGTCTCGGTTACGAACGAGGCCGGATCGGCATCCAGCGATAGCGCCGTTGTGACGATTACGACGCCTGTGGCGATAACTGCGCAACCGCAGGGGCGGACTGCCCCGACAGGCGCGAGTGTGACCCTTTCTGTCACAGCGACCGGGACGGATCCGCTAACATATCAGTGGATCAAGAACGGAGAAAAGATTACCGGGGCGACATCGGCGAGCTACACGGTCAGCAGCGTCGCCACGTCTGATACAGGAGGTTATCAGGTTCTGGTCAGCAATTCTGCGGGTGATCAAATCAGTCAGACGGCCACACTGCGTGTTGCCCAGCCTGTTAGCGTTGTCACCCAGCCTGTATCAACCCAGATTAGGCAGGGGCAACCGTATGAGTTAGGCATATTGGCAAGTGGCACAGGGCCCATTGCCTATCAGTGGTACAAGGATGGTGCCGCGGTTGATGGAGCGACTGCAACCACACTTCAGATTGTTGATGCCGGTGTTTCTGATGCCGGTAGCTACAGCGTGGTGGTTGGCAATGAAGTTGGGGATGTGACCAGTTCGCCTGCTACAGTCGAGGTGTTGTTGCCGCCAAGTGTGGGTGATCTGGATGCCTTGAAAGAGGTCGATCCGGGATCGACCGTCACGTTGACTGCTCCTGTTTCTGGGTTTGGCACGTTCAACTATCAGTGGTTAAAGAACGGTGTCAATATTTCAGGGGCAACCGAGCAGACACTGGTATTGAGCAACGTCACACTGGCTGACTCTGGCAGTTACAGTCTCAATGTGGGTAGTGAGGGTGGCGCCTTATACAGCAACTCGATGAATCTAAGGGTCAAGGTCGATGCGATTCAATTGGGGGATGCTTTTGCAGCTGCGGTGGCATCTGGCGGAAGTACGGGGAGTTACCGGGGTAGCAATGTGGGAGCGACAGCAGAGGTTGGTGAGCCCAGGCACGGGGGCCGTGCAGCCACTGCGTCAGTCTGGACAAGCTGGACAGCATCAGCCAACGGTATCGTAACATATTCCACTGAAGGCAGTACATTTGACACGACTCTTGCTGTCTACACCGGAAGTGCACTTGATTCGTTAACTTTGCGGGCGGCGGATGCCGATTCAGGGGGTTACCTGACTAGCAAGGTTCGGTTCAACGCGATCAAGGGAACAGTCTATCATGTTGTGACAGACGGATTCAATGGGGCCACGGGTGATGTGGCGTTGGGTTGGGTACTTGAGGAGACAGACTCGGCGCTGCCGGTTATCACAACACATCCGCAGCCCCGGAGCGGATTGGTTGGCGGTCAAGTCAAGTTCGATGTTTCCTTGGAAGTGGAAACCGACGAAGTGGCTTACGCTTGGTTCAAAGAAGGCAAGTGGATCGTGGGCGAGGTTTCGAAGAGTCTGGTTCTGGAGGATTTGAAGACTACTGATGCGGGTTCCTACTCGGTTCGGGTGATCTCCGGCGGCGTGTCCGTGGTGAGTGAAGTTGCCCAGCTGACAATAAATCTGATCAAGGATGCTCCCGAGGTTGAGGTCAACACCAAGTTGGATCTGAGCGCCTTTGTCACGGATGGTGGAGATACCGGCAATAATGAGGGAGGCAAGTTGAATGATCCTGTACTGGGTGGTCCAGATTTGCTACCGCGTTTGATTGCCAAGTTGCGGCAGCTTCAGAAGATGCCGGGAGAATTCTCGTTCACCGGATCCACGGTTTACAACACCACGGGGGCGGCGAAGGATCCGGGTGAGCCGAATCACGCCGGTACAACGGGTGGTGCCTCCGCATGGACAACCTTCACACCGGACGAGAGTGGCACGGCCAAGATCAACACCGATAACAGTGACTTCGACACCGTCTTGGCAATCTACAAGGTTGGCGCTGGGACGGGTTGGGATGCCATTGATGAAGTGGCCAGCAACAATGACGGCGGGGATGACGGGTCGGACAGTGAGGTGGTGTTTACGGCTGAGAAGGGGGCAACTTACCTCGTTGCTGTGGATGGTGTTGGGGGAGAAACGGGCACCGTGCAGTTGAACCACGAATTGGCGAAGGTGCCAACGTTGGATTCTGTGACGGAGAATGCTGATGGGCTGTTAAGTGGATCAGCGACACTGGAAGTGATTGCCAGCAATCCGCTGGCGGACACGGAATTGACTTACCAGTGGCGGCGTGATGGCAACCTCATTGATGGAGCGACAGTATCCAAGTTGATCTTGGCCAATTTGCAATACTCCGATGCCGGAGATTACACAGTTGAGGTCAGCAATTTTGCCGGTACCACGACAAGTGACGTGATCCCGGTTCGTGTTGTGCAGCCGGTTACCATTGAGACGCAGCCGGTGGACGTACGTGGTGTTATAGGTGGAAGCGTTTCGCTGGCGGTGTCTGCGGTTGGGTCCGATCCGATCACATACGAATGGATGCATGATGGTGAGAAAATTACAGGAGCCACATCAGCTTCTCTGAGTTTGGTTAACCTCAACGCGGCATCGGCTGGGAATTACCAGGTGGTTGTGACAAACCCAACGGGAAGTGTTTTAAGCGATGTGTCTGCGGTGGCGGTTGACACGGCACCGACGATTACTTCACTGACTGGTTCCGCATCTGCAGTTGCTGGGTCCAATGTTGAGCTGTCTGTTTCGGCTTCTAACAGTCTGACGATGAGCTACCAGTGGAAGCGTGATGGCGTCTCCATTACCGGTGCAGTGAACGCTGCTCTAACATTGAGCAGTGTAGGCAGCACGGATGCGGGAGATTACACGGTTGAGGTGACTAATGCGGTGGGAACGACAGTGAGTGCCGTTATCCAAATTAACGTTATTTCCCCGCCGACCATTGCGGGCTCACCAAGCGACAAAACGATTGGGCAGTCAGCGCGCCTGCTGTTGTCTGTTTCAGCGGTTGGTGAGAGCCTTGTGTATCAGTGGTATAAGGATGGTGTCATGATTACAGGTGCGGCTGAATCAGCTTACTCGGTTTCGGCTGTGACCTCGAGTGATTCAGGTGGTTATCATGTGACGGTTTCGAACACGGCGGGCACTGCCACGAGCGCGACTGCGAGTGTTACTGTTGTTGCGCCACCGCTTATCGAGACTCAGCCGATAGGGGGTGCTGTGTCGGTTGGTGGTGATATTTCATTGAGTGTGGAGGCAATTGGTTCCGGGAGCGTTTCCTATCAGTGGCGCCAAGATGGAGTTGCTCTGGATGGACAAACCCAGGCCTCTCTGGATCTTGCCGGCTTGAAGTTGTCTGACGAGGGCAGCTATTCCGTCGAGGTGTCCAACGAGGCGGGAATCACGAACAGCCAGGCAGTTGATGTTATTGTACTGACACCGCTGACAGTAACTGAAAATCCGCAGGGGCAGTCTGTGGTTGCGGGAACTCTTGTCGTTCTTAATGTGGCCGCCAATGGTTCCAACCCGGTCAGTTATCAGTGGTATCAAGATGGAACCGCGGTAGACGGTGCGACCGAGTCTTCGTTGCGGATAAGCAACGTTAGCGCCACCAATCAAGGCACCTATCATGTGGTCTTGAGCAATTCGGTCAGTGCGGTGACGAGTGATTCCGCAACGGTGGTGGTCAATCTTCCTCCGGGGATTGCGACCCAACCGGTTGGGCAAACGGTTGAGAAGGGCAAGAGTGCGGTGTTTACGGTTGAGGTTACGGGCACAGCCCCTTTCACCTACCAGTGGCAGCACGATGGTGTGAACATCAATGGAGCGACAGGTGAGACATTGACCCTTGATTCAGTTGAAGCGTCGGATGACGGAGAATATGCGGTGATCGTTAAAAGTACTTATGGCGCGGTTGCCAGTGAAGCTGCCAGTCTGAATGTGCTTCTTCCGCTGGAGATTACCGTTCAGCCCAATGACACTCATGTTGCCATTGCGGCAACGCTAAACATGAGTGTTGTCGCTAGTGGAAGCGGTCCCTACTCCTACCAATGGTATTATGGGTCCAAGAAGATTGATGGAGCGACCGAATCCGAGTTGGTGGTTACCGGGGTGGCGCGTTCCAATAGCGGCACCTATCACGTCAAGGTCAGCAACACGATCGAAGCCCTTGCAAGTCGAGATGCAGAGGTGATAGTTGACGAGCCGATATCAATCAACTTCCAGCCGTTTGGTGCAGACATTTTTGCTGGCGATTCAGCAACGCTCTTCGCCTTGGCGTCAGGTAGCGCCCCCATGACCTTCCAATGGCTCAAGGATGGTGTGGCCATTGAGGGTAAAACCGCGAACACGCTGGTGATAGAAAACGCAGTCAAGGCCGATGAAGGTTTCTACTCGGTCATTATCGCAAACACCGTTGGTTTCGAACTCAGCGATGAAGCGCTCGTATTGGTTAACGCTCCACCGACGATCGAGAAGATTGATCCCATCATGGTCTCAACCGGGGATAGCTTGGAGGTGCAGGTGGTTGCTGATGATGAGGGAGACTTGTCCCAGCTTAGATTCCTACTGCAAAACAAGCCGGAGAGCATGACCATTACAAAGAAAGGCCTTATTCAATGGGTGGTGGACAGCGGGCTTGAGGGCAATACCTACAAAGTCAGGATACTGGTGATCGATCAAGACGGCCTGGCGGCTGGTCGGAATATCTCCGTCACGGTTAACCACACACCCGAGTGGGTGGCCATTGGCGCTCAAACGGTCAAGGAGCAAAACCTGCTGGGCTTTATCCCTGTCGCAACGGACTCTGATGACACTAACTTGGTGTTGGCTGCGAGTGATCTGCCGACTGGGGCAACATATGATGCCGCTTCAGGATTTAGTTGGCTACCTACCAACGATCAAGTGGGGGCATACGATGTCCTGTTTACCGCAACAGATCCGCACGGAGCCAAGAGTGCGTTGCTTGTTAATATTACCGTGCTGGCAAATATAGACCCAACATTGGCAGCGCTTGACCAAGTAGACATTTTGGCTGGCGAAAGTGTGAGCGTGCAACTGGATGCCTCCGACGTGGACGATGCCAAGTCCACCTTGGTCTACAGGCTCAACAGTGCTCCCGAGGGCATGCAAGTGTCTGATACCGGCTTGATAACGTGGACAACCCAGTCCGGCACCCACAGTGGTGAATACACCGCTGAGGCAGTCGTCACGGATCCTCTCGGGGCAAGCGCAAGCCAGCAACTCAAGGTTGTTGTGAACGGAGTGCCCACGGTTAACGCCGTTGCCCCGATCGTGGCCAAGGTCGGCGACCAGATAAGCGTTAGCGTTATTGCGACCGATCCCGATGGCGACGAGTTAACCTACAAGGAACTGGCTCTGCCGACGGGAATCAAGGGGTCTGTCCCCAACGGCCTCAAGGGCAAGTTTATCTGGACCACCAAGAACGCGAAGGATGGCAGTTACTCCATCGACATCGAGGTTGCCGATACTTCCGGCAACAAGGCTGTTGTCACTGTTCAAATCACACTGGAACCGGTGATAGTTATTACGCTGATTTCCGCTCCTACCGTATCGGGGTCGTTCACGCCCGAGGCGGATGCAGTTATCGATGAAGACGCAAAAACCATTACGATTGCAACAGTGGGTGGTATGCGTTTCTACAAGCTCCAGTCCAGTGACGAGATGAAGCTGAAAATCACGTCGATCGTTATCAAAGAGGACAAGGTACTCATGAGCTACAAGCCGGCTGGGGAATAGGCCTTTACTCAATCCAGGGAATTCACCCCGTTGACAATGCTGTCAGCGGGGGTTTTTTTTAATTAGATAAGGCCGGTATTGAAAATAACTTTTTCAATATCGGCTAAGTCAGCGTTGTCGACTCGGAACAAACAACTTGGGTCACGGGGAAAAGTGCTTTGCGGACCTCTTAATCCACTTTGATCGGGCGACCAAAGTACTTTGAGGATCCCTAAGACTTGTTTGGCCGTTGCCAAAACAACTTTGGAGAATAATTGAAGTACTTATGGGACACCCCAAACAACTTTGGGGATGCCTTATTCTACTTTTGCTAACAAATCCCTTTTTTTCTTAACCTTCACATACGAAACAATTGAGCCCTGTAGACCGCCTGTACACTTTGCTAATTTCAAGTGAGTGTAACACAATGCAAGAGTGCGGTTCTGGCTTTTGGCCGAAGCAATTGCTTCGACTGCTTGGCAGCCCAATGTTCAGCCATGACCATACAGGCCGAGTGCGCAGTCGGGATCAACTCCAGAATTTAGCAGTTTTGCTGGGTGGAGATGCTTGGAGTCAGGTTGTGGGTTCTATGTCCGAATCAACTTGTTTTTAGCGCGTTTACAGTAAAGCATTCGTGCGGTTACTTAACCTTATATGATGACGATTAAACATAATTTGTTGACGGCGGTTGCGGCGGGGTTGCTTTTTAGCGGCTGTGCCACGGAACCGGGCAGGAAAACGGCGGTTGGTGCCGGTGTTGGGGGTCTCATTGGCGCGGCAGCGGGTGCCATCATCGGCAACCAGAGCGGCGAGGCAAGCAAGGGAGCTCTGGTTGGTGCCGGTGTCGGGGGTCTCATTGGCGGCGCGGTAGGCAATGCCAAGGAAGCCAATGAAAAGGGAGTGCCCAAGCCAAAGGAATAATCCGTCGATTGGTTCGGCTTTGCAGCGTTAGCTATGCCGTTAGGCTTATAAATGAAAATACCCCGCCAACCGAAGCTGACGGGGAATATTCCCAAGACCGTAACCATTATGAAGTGTCAGTAACCAGCTGACTAAAATAAACTTCGCATCTCTAGCGTTATAGTCAAAAACCCCGTCGACCGAAGCTGACGGGGGTTCGTTTTCATAGGTTATGTTGTTTTCACGCTTGGATTAACCAAGCCATTTGCCATCCCAACCTATTTCTGTGTTGTTATTGTTTTTATTCATAGCTTGTGAAAAATTTCACAATCTAAATGTAGCAATTACTGTGATGAAAGCAAAACCCCGCCAACCGAAGCTGACGGGGTCGACTGAAACCAAGGCAACCTAGCCGGCTTTGGAAAAGCTGACGGCATCCGTGTTGTGTGCCACCAAGTCCGCGTAGGACTTTTCAGTGGTGCGGGATTGCCGGTGGCGAAGCCGCTTCTGAGTCTCATACAAGCTGCTAGTCATGGTGGTCACCATTGAGCCGTTATTGGCGCTCATCTCATGGCGGGCACGTGATCAACCTGGCGATCAAGGAATTGCAAGAAGGGGAGGACGAGTAGCTTCTGACTTTTGGCAGAAGCCTAAATTGAACCCTACACTCAGTTACACTCGGTTGATTTCAATCCCTATTGACAGTGCTAAAATGGAGTGCCAATTTCATTGCTTTTATGATCCGAAACGATTGGAGGTCAGAAGATCTAGATTTCGAATCTCTTCATCCCGACCATTTTCTTTTCCCTGCAAACCACACTTCCATTTATTCGTGAACGCCGATCGCATTGAGCATTTTCGTAAACGTCTTCAGGACTTGGCTGAGGAGATCAGTAATGATCTAGCCGCAAACAAGGATGATGCCGGTATTGTGGAATTGGACACATCCATCGGCAGACTCTCCCGCATGGATGCCATGCAAAACCAGCAAATGGCTCTCGAACTGCGTAGGCGCAGGGAGAACCAGCTATTGCGAATCAAAAACGCGTTCAAGCGAATGGACAAGGGGCAGTATGGGAAATGCGGCAAGTGTGGGAAGCCGATAGATGAGGCGCGGCTTGAGGTTTTTCCGGATGTCGTGACTTGTGTCGCATGTGCTTAAAGGAGAATTCGTCATCAGAGATTTCAAAGCCTCAACTTTTTCACTTCGGCGTTGACGTCGGCTTGGCAGGCGGGAAGAGTCGCTGCGTGAACAAGCTCCCTTTGATCCTATTGGTTTTCCTCGTGTCCGCCGGTTCGCTCGTTGCGGAGGACAGGGCATACAAATCAATTTTCGACGGCAAGACGCTCAAGGGTTGGACCCAGCGCAATGGCACCGCGACTTATCGCGTCGAGAATGGCAGCATCATCGGCAAAACGAAGGAAGGCAGCCCCAACTCGTTCCTCTGCTCCGACAGGGAGTACAGCAACTTCGACCTGAAATTCGACGTGAAGGTGGATGAGGGACTGAACTCTGGCGTGCAGATTCGTTCCCAGACCCGAGGCGGCTACAGGGGCCGCGTAAATGGCCCGCAGGTGGAAATCGAGTCGAGCGGCGAAAACGGCGCGGAGGCTGGCTACATTTACGGCGAAGCGGCCGGTGGGTGGATGACGCCCAAGGCCAAGCTCATCCCACACAAACATTTCAAGGACGGCGAATGGAACAGCTACCGTGTGCTCACCAAAGACGCGCATATCAAGGTGTGGATCAATGGCAACCTGATCTCGGATCTGACCCACGAGGAAAAATTCAAAACCCACCCCAAGGGCTTCATCGGCCTGCAAGTCCACGGCATTGGTAAAAAAACAGGCCCCTTCGAAGTCCGGTGGCGCAAGCTGAAGCTCAAGGAACTGGAGTAACCTGATTATGCGATGCCGGACTTGGTGCCGAAGATCAAACGATAGACACGGATGAACACGGATTTGTCATTCAGTGAAAACCCGTGAAATCGTTGTTCAAGTCTTCCTCAGCCCGCGCGCATTCACCGTGCTGCTTGACCCAATTCGGTGACGGCGGCATCAATTGTGCATGACACGTGTATTCATTTTTGCAGTCGCTTTTTGCTTTGCCTCAGCGATTCAAGCTGTTGAATCGCTTCTCCATTCCTTTCAGCGCCTGACACTTTCCGCTGAGTATTACAGCGAGGGCGCGGGGTTTGGCGATGTGTCGCATGACGACAAGCCGGATATTGTCTCGGGCCCGTACTGGTACGCGGGGCCGGAGTTTAAAACGAAGCATGAGATTTATCCGCCCAAGCCGCAGAACCGCAACCGGTACGCCGACAATTTTTTCTCGTTCGTGTACGACTTTAATGACGATGGCTGGGGCGATGTGTTGCGTGTTGGCTTCCCTGGCACGCCGGCGTTGGTTTTTGAAAACCCAAAAGGCAAGCCAGGCCACTGGAAACGCCATCAAGTTTTTGATTGGGTGAGCAACGAGTCACCGACGCTCACCAATCTTGTGGGCGACAAGCGGCCGGAATTGATTTGCACGAAGCGCGGCCAGTTCGGCTACGTGACGGTGGATTGGGGAAACCCGCTCAAGGAATGGACGTTCCACGCGGTGTCCGGCGCGGTGACTTCGCAGAAGTTTGGCCACGGCTTGGGCGTGGGGGATGTGAATGGCGATGGGCGGCTCGATATCATTCACAAGGACGGTTGGTTTGCGCAACCGCCCTCGGACAAGGAGACGTGGAAGGCTCACAAGTTTGTGTTCGCCCCACGCGGCGGCGCTCAGATGTTCGCCTACGACGTGGACGGTGATGGCGACAACGACATCATCACCAGCCTCGCCGCGCACGAGTTTGGCATGGCGTGGTTCGAGCAGATGAAGGCCGAAGGCGATGGCGGTGGCATCACATTTAAAAAACATCTCATCATGGGCAGCACGCGGGGCGAGAACAAATACGGCGTCGTATTCAGTGAACTGCACGCGACCGGTCTGCACGACATGGACGGCGACGGGTTGAAGGACATCGTCACAGGCAAGACCTACTGGTCGCATCACAAACAGTCGCCGCAATGGGATGCGGGTGCGGTGGTTTATTGGTTCAAACTTGTGCGCAGCAAAGATGGTGTCGACTTCGTGCCGCAGCGAGCCGACACCGATTCGGGTCTCGGCCGGCAGGTGTCCATCGGCGACGTCAACGGCGACGGCTTGCCGGACATCGTGTCTGCCGGGATGAAGGGCACACACGTGTTGTTGCACGCTGCACGCAAAGTCAGCGCCGCCGAGTACGATAAAGCTCAGCCGAGGCCGTACACGCCGCCAGCATTGCCCAAGGGCGTTTTGCCGAAGGGGGGAAATGACCAAGCGCTCAATCTCGATTTTGAAAAAGGCACGCTCGCAGATTGGACGACCAAGGGCAAAGCCTTCGTCGGCCAACCTATTGCGGGCGAAATTGACCCCAAGCGAAAGTTCGGCGAAGGCAAGATGGCCAAGCCGCAAGGGGGTTTCTGGCTGGGGGGATACGAGAAACTTTTTGATACCCCTACAGGCACGCTGACCTCGGCGGTGTTTCAGGTGACGTATCCCTTTGCGGCGTTTCGCATTGGGGGTGGCAGCCACAAGGAGACTCGCGTGGAGTTGGTTCGCGCGGACAGTGGACAGGTGTTTTTCAAAATGAGCGGGCGCAATAGCGAAACGATGCGGCCAGTGGTGGTGGATCTTCGTGCGCACGCGGGTAAATCCATTTTTATTCGCGTCGTTGACGATCACACGGGTGGCTATGGCCATGTGAATTTCGACGACTTCAGATTTTACGCCAAGCGGCCACAGTTCGCCAACGCCGTGCAGCCACCGAAGCCGTTGGTATTTGAAAAACCACTGCTCGAGGGCGCCACCGCCGAGGTTGCCGCCAAGGCGATGAAACTGCCGCCGGGCTTTAGCGCCATTGCCAGCGCGGCAGAGCCGGACGTGATGCAACCCATCGCCTTTACCCTCGACCATCGTGGCCGCATGTGGGTGGCTGAGGCGTACAGTTATCCGCACCGCCAACCGGGCGACAAGGCGCGCGATCGCATCATCATTCTCGAGGACACCAACGGCGACCACAAGTTTGATAAACGCAAGGTTTTCATCGAGGGTCTCAATCTCGTGAGCGGGTTGGAGGTCGGCTTCGGCGGCGTGTGGGTGGGCGCGGCACCAAATTTTATGTTCATCCCTGATCACGACGGCGACGACCGGCCTGACAGCAAGCCGCAAACCCTGCTCGATGGGTGGGGTTATCAGGACACGCATGAGACGCTCAACAGTTTCATCTGGGGGCCGGACGGCTGGCTCTACGGTTGCCACGGCGTGTTCACGCACAGCAAGGTCGGCAAACCCGACACGGCCGATGCCGAGCGCGTGCCCTTCAACGCTGGCGTGTGGCGCTACCATCCCACGCGGCACATTTTCGAGGCCTTCGCGCAGGGCACCAGCAACCCGTGGGGCGTGGACTTTAACGCGCACGGCCAATGCTTCATCGAGGCCTGCGTCATCCCGCATTTTTTCCACATGATACAAGGCGGCCGCTACCAGCGGCAGGGCGGCCAGCATTTTAACAAGCATACCTACGACGACATCAAAACCATCGCCAACCATTTGCATTACGCCGGCAACATCCGCGACCACGCGCACTGGGGTAAAACCCCCGGCGTGCCCTCCGCCACCGGAGCCGCTGGCGGTGGCCACGCCCACGCGGGCCTGATGATTTACCTCGGCGACAGCTGGCCGGCCCAGTACCGCGGCCAAGCCTTCATGAACAACATCCACGGCGCGCGCATCAACATGGACATCCTCAAGCCACGGGGCAGCGGCTACGTCGCCAGTCACGGCGCGGACTTCGTGCAGTTCAATGACCGCTGGAGTCAAATCATCAACCTGCGCTACGACCAGGACGGCAGCGTCTACCTCATAGATTGGTACGACAAAAACCAGTGCCACAGCCGCGAGCCCGACAGCCACGACCGCTCCAACGGCCGCGTGTTCAAGGTCGTTTACCAAAACGAAAAACGAACGACCGTGGACTTGGCCAAGCGCACGCACATGGAGCTCGCCCAGCTGCAGTCCCACCCCAACGAATGGCAAGCCCGCCACGCCCGCCGCGCTCTTCAGGAGCGCTTGGCCAAGCAGAACGGATTGCCTCAGGACTTTGCTAAGGTCGATGCCATCCTCAAAACCCAACTCGCAAAGGGCAAAACCACCGCCCTGCGCCTACGCGCCCTATGGTGCCTGCACGGTATCAGTGGCCTGAACGAGGCTGACTTGCTCGCCTTGCTGAAGGACCGTGACGCAATGCTGCGCGCTTGGGCCATCCAGTTGCTGTGCGAAAGTAAAAAGCCAAGCGCCGCCGCGCGCGGTGAATTCGCCCGGATGGCTCGCGAAGACAAATCGCCCATCGTGCGCATGTACCTCGCCAGCGCCATGACCCGTACCCCCGTGGCCCAGCGCGCCGAAGTGCTCACTGGCCTTCTGTCCCACGCCGAGGATGCCACCGATCCCAACCTCCCGCACCTCTACTGGTACGCCACCGAGCCAGTGGTGACTGCGGACAAGACAGCCGCGATTGTTTTGCTATCCAAGACCAAAATTCCCAAGGTGCGCCAATTCATCACCCGTCGATTGGCGTCCAAACAATGAGATTTCTTCCATCACTCTTGTTGTTGGTCGCGTTTAACCTTCACGCCGCGAAAAAGAACCCGCAACCGATTATTGGGAAACCGTTCGCGCCATTGGAGGCCGCGAAGACGATGCGGGTGCCCAAGGGGTTCAATGTGACGCTCTTTGCCGCTGAGCCGGGCATCAAGCAGCCGATCGGTTTCTGCATCGATGATCGCGGACGGCTGTGGGTGGCTGAGGCGAATAATTACCCAGTCAAAAAGGCGGGCAAGAATGACCGCATCATCATCCTTGAGGATACAGATGGCGATGGCACCCACGACAAGCGCATCGTTTTCTACGATAAGCTAGAGTACGTGAGCGGGATTGAGGTGGGGTTCGGCGGAGTGTGGGTGATGTCGATTCCGAATTTTTATTTCATTCCGGACAAGGATTACGACGGGGTGCCGGATGGCGAGCCGGTGGTGTTGCTCGATGGCTTTGGCACGCACGCCAATTCGCACACCATCGCCAACGGGTTTGCATGGGGGCCAGACGGATGGTTGTACGGCACGCACGGGATTACGAACTGGTCGCTGCCGGGTAAGCCGGGGATACCGAAGGAAAAGCGGCGACGGTTTGAGGGTGGGGTGTGGCGGTATCATCCGGTGCGGCATGTGTGGGAGCCGTTCGCCATCGGCACTACCAATCCGTGGGGCGTCGACTGGAACGAGTACGGCCACGCTTTTGTTTGCAACTGCGTGAACCCGCATTTGTTTCACATTATCCAAGGCGCGTATTACGAGCCCGCGCGCAATCGGCCGACCGGGCGGTTTGCCTACGAGCGCATCCCTACCATCGCGGATCACTTACATTTTACGAACACGAAGATCATCCGAGCGGGCATCGGCACGCCGGAGGAGGACGCAGCCGGCGGCGGCCACGCGCACAGTGGCACGATGATTTATCTGGGCGACAATTGGCCGGCCAAATATCGCGGTGATGTTTTTATGAACAACATCCACGGCCGGCGAATCAACCACGATCGCCTTGCTCGCAAGGGCAGCGGCTACGCCGCCAGCCATGCGCCGGACGTGATGCGCGCGCGCGACCCGTGGTTCGTGGGTGTTACGCTGGCGTACGGCCCCGCCGGCGGCGTGTACGTCAGCGATTTCTCCGACACCGGCGAATGCCACCACACCCGCAACACCCAAAAACACACCGGCCGAATTTACAAAATCACCTTTGGCAAACCGAAGCCGTGGAAGGGGGACATTGGCAAGTTAAATATTCTGGAATTGGTGAAGCTGCAATCGCATCCCAATGAATGGTTCGCCCGCCACGCGCGGCGTGTCCTGCAGGAGCGGCAGGCCAACACGTCGGTGCTGGCAAATGCTCTGAAGTCCAACCGGTCCGTGCCCCTGCGGCTGCGAGCGCTGTGGACCTTGCAGGTGACGGGTAATTTGGATGAGAAGAAACTCGAAGGATTGCTTCAGGACTCAAGCGAACACCTTCGAGCATGGGCCATTCAGTTACTTTGCGAAAACAGAAAACCATCTGAGGTAGCTCGTGCGGAATTCGCGCGAATGGCGCATGAGGACAAATCCCCCCTCGTGCGCTTGTATCTCGCCAGTGCAATGCAGCGTTTGCTGCTGAAGCAGCGTGTGCCGGTGCTCGCACATTTACTCGCTCACACGGAGGACAAGGATGACCAAAATCTACCACTCATGTATTGGTACGCCACCGAGCCAGTCGTGGCCGCCGACCGCGTCTCCGCGGTGAAACTGCTGAATGCCTGTCAAATCCCCAAGGTGCGCCAATTCATCACGCGCCGGATGGCGACTGGACGCGCCGCTGGCAAAAAGGAATAATCGCGGCGCATGAAACGGGTTCTGTTTTTCTTGCTCGCCTTTGCGTTGTCGCTCCCAAACCCGCTGCGTGCGCAGGATGCGGAGGCGTTGTCGGCGTTGGTGGGGGTGCTCAAAGAAGTGGATGATCCGGCGTTCCACCTGGATATTCTCAAGGGCATCAGCGCGGCGTTGAAGGGGCAGCGCAATATCAAGATGCCGAAAGGCTGGAAGGAAATCGCACCCAAGCTGGCCAAAAGTTCGAATGCGGAGGTGCAGCAGTTGGTGCAGACGCTATCGCTGACGTTTGGGAGCAAGGCTGCGCTGGATGCCTTGCGGAAGGTCTTGGTGGATGGAAAGGCGAATCTAGCGGATCGACAAAAGGCATTGGCGGCGTTGCTGGCGGCGCGGGACAGGGCGTTGCCGGAGGTGTTGCGGGGGTTGCTGCGGGAGAAAGCGCTGCGGCGGGATGCGTTGCGGGGGTTGGGGGCGTTTGAGGATCTCAAGACATCGTCGTCGATTTTGAGAATTTATGCGAAACTGGACGCGGCGGGTAAACGCGACGCGCTGACAACGCTGGCCTCGCGGGTGAGGTTTGCCAAGGCCCTGATGGCGGCGGTGACGCGGGGCACGGTGAAGGCGAATGAGTTGCCGGCGGACATCGTGCGGCAATTACGCGCGCACCGCGTGAAGGGCATCAACGCGACTCTCGATAAGGTTTGGGGCGTGAGCCGTTCCACGCCGGCGGCGAAGCTGGCGGAGATTGCGAAGTACAAAAAGTTGCTGGAGACGAAAGTGGACCGGCCGGACAATTTGCCGCGTGGGCGCTCGGTCTTCCAGCGCACCTGCGCGCAGTGCCACAAACTCTACGGCGAAGGCGGCGAGATTGGGCCAGACATTACGGGGTCGAACCGCAACAACCTCGATTATTTGATCACAAACATCCTCGATCCCAACGCGGAGATTCCGAATGACTATCGCACGACGATTTTGCGCACGAAAGATAACCGTGTTTTGGTCGGCGTCATTCACCGCAGTGGAGGCCAGTCGGTGACCATCGCCACTCCGGCCGAAGTGGTGACCGTGGCCAAGCGCGACGTGGCGGCGATTGACCCGCAGAATTTTTCGATGATGCCCGAAGGGCTGGTGCTGGCGTTGAAGGAGGATGAATTGCGCGATCTCGTCGCCTACCTGCGCGGTAGTCGACAGGTGGCTTTGCCGGAGAAGCCCGGGAAGGGAGAATGAGGGGCAGGATGTTCAGGGTTTATTTTCTGAAAACATCACGAGGGATTTCGCCGGGCGTTAAGCGGGTTGGAGTTCGAGCTTTTCGGTGAGGGATTATTCGAGTTTTACGGTGTCGGCTGCAAATCGGCGGATGCTTTCGGCTAGTTTTTCGGTTGTGCAGGGGGCTTCATTCAACTCCCAACGGAAGGATATTTCGTTAGGGAGATTTTTTCTGCGCCGCTCACGTTGGCGGTTTTCTCGGTGAACTTGCGGGGGGGGTAGCCTTTGGTTCCCTGTAGTTCCTCGAGGAGATTGGGACTGATAGTGAGCAGGTCGCAACCGGCGAGTTCGGTGCTTTCGCCGTTGTTGCGGAAGCTCGCGCCCATCACTTCGGTGGCGTAGTCGATTTTTTTGTGGTAGTTATAAATGGCAGTGACCGACTGCACGCGGGGGTCTTCGGCGGGGGCGTACTCGTTGCTGGTTTTGGCTTTGTGCCAGTTCATAATGCGCCGACGAAGAGAGAGATAAGCTGCACGCCGGCCTCGGCACACGCGACGGCTTGGGAGAAGGAGAAGAGCACTGTGAGATAGCAGGGGATGCCTTCTTTTTCCAATTCCTCGGCTGCGCGGATGCCTTCCCACGTGGCGGCGGTTTTGATGAGGATGCGATCGCGGTCAATACAGTTCTTTTTGTAACGAGCGATGAGCGATCACGCCTTGGCGAGCATGATCTCGGGTTGAAACTCAGGCGGGCGTCAACCTCGGTACTCACGCGACCGGGGACGATTTTTAGTATCTCGAGGCCAAAGAGGATAGCGAACTTGTCGAGGGTGACGGCTATGACATCGGCACTGCCGGCTTCCTCGTTGGCTTCAGCGAGAACCTTGTCGACGAGCGCCTCATACTCGGACATTTGCGCAGCCTTTAGAATGATGCTGGGATTGGTGGTGGCGTCCTGCGGGGTGAATTTGCGGATGGACTCAAAGTCGCCGGTGTCGACCATTATGATCGTGTATTGTAGCAAGGAATCGAGATGAGTACCCGTGCAACTATTCAAACACAAATGAGCAGGAGCGACATGCCCGGCGCACCTGAGGACATGTGGTTTAGGGTAGCCACCGCTTTGGCGAAGCGTCGTGGCGAACGTTGGAGGTTGGGGAAAATGGAGCCAGTTGTCGGACTCGAACCGACGACCGTTCGATTACAAATCGAGTGCTCTACCAACTGAGCTAAACTGGCCTAAGCCGCGATGGCTTGTGGGACTTGTAGCGTTGAATTCGCTATTTTGAAAGTCATTTTTTA
>JABGZB010000311.1 GCA_018674955.1 Verrucomicrobiota bacterium
AGCGACTCGATGTTGATGTCGTTGCTGCCAAGCGCCGAGGTGATGTCGGCAGTGAGCCCGTTGTAATCTTTTGTGACGATTGTGATTTGTTCCATGATAAGAGAGAAGTAATTTCGACTAGGGCCAGTCTGCACGGCTGATTGTCGACTGTCCGGCGCGGTTCGGCAAATGACCCTTGCTTCAACAGCGGACGGACTTAAGTTTCGCGCGTGATGTGGCTTTGCCAAATGTTGATCTTGCTGCTGATGGGCAGTTCCGGCTTGGCCAAGGGGCTTGAGTGGGAGGAGTCGGACGGGCACCGCTTGGCCAAGCTCACGCTGCCGGAGCAGGGGCGAACCGGCTTCACGCAACTCGCGACGCCCGCGCTTGGCCTCCAGTTCACCAATCGCGTGTCTCGGGCGGCGCTGGCGCGGCGTTCCAATCTCACCAACGGCTCTGGCGTGGCGCTTGGCGATGCCGACAGCGACGGGCTGTGCGACATCTATTTTTGCCGACTCGAGGGTGACAACGAACTGTATCTCAACCAGGGCGGCTGGCGTTTTCAACTCGCGCCCAACGCCAACGGCGCGGCGGCAGTCGGTCACCTGACGCGCGGCGCGGTGTTCGCCGATGTGAATGGCGACGGCTCGCTCGACCTGCTGCTGACAACTTTCCGCAAGGGCACGCTTTGCCTATTGAACGATGGCGAGGGACAGTTCACCGACGCTACGGCCAAGGCCGGCTTGGAGAGCCGCACATCCGGAACGACGCTGGCGCTGGGCGACGTGGATCGCGACGGCGACCTCGACCTGTACGTGGCCAATTTCGGCGAGTTGGCGCTGCTGCGCGATGGCGGGTCGTTTGCTGTCCAGCAGGTGGGCGGCAAGTCAGTCGTGACAGGACAACACGCCAGTCGTCTGAAGATTGTCGATGGCAAGCTGATCGAGCTTGGTGAGTCGGACGCCTTTTATCTCAACGACGGTCACGGCGTGTTCCAGCGCGTGCAGTGGGGTTCCGGGCGATTCGTTCATGCCGATGGTCAGCCGCTCGCCGAGTCGCTCGACTTCGGCTTGTGCGTACAGATGCGCGACATCAACGGCGACGGCTTTGTGGATATTTACGTCTGCAACGATTTCCAGACACCGGACCGATTTTGGCTCAACGACGGCACCGGAAAATTTCGCGAGGTCGGCCCGGAGGCGGTGCGCTCGGTGGCCTACGCCTCGATGGGGGTGGACTTCGCCGACATCGACCGTGACGGCCACACCGACTTTTTCGTGGTCGAGATGCTAAGCCGCGACGCGTCCACTCGCTTGACGAAAAGCAGCCCCAACAACCCACTGCCCCCGTTGCCGGGCGGCGTGGGCAAGCGCCTGCAAGTTGCGCGCAACACGATGTTTTGGAATCGCGGCGATGGCACTTTTGCCGAGGTGGGCCGCTACGCCGGCGTTGAGGCGAGCGACTGGTCTTGGCAGCCGGTGTTCCTCGACGTGGATCTGGACGGCTACGAAGACCTACTCGTCACCAACGGCCATTTGCACGACGTCAACGACCGCGACTCGCAGGCCAAGTTTGCGCGCGTCCCCAAGGCTAAGCGCAGCCAAGTCGGCCTGCTGATGTTCCCTCCCAACACCATGGCCAATGCCGCCTACCGGAACCTGGGCAATTTCAAGTTTGCCGAGACGGGGCAGGCGTGGGGGTTCAACTCGACGCAGATGTCGCACGGCATCGCCACCGGCGACCTTGACAACGACGGCGACCTCGACCTCGTCATCAACTGCCTCAACCAGCCGCCGTTGGTTTACCGCAACGACACGATCGCGCCGCGCGTGGCGGTGCAACTGAGCGGCCTACCGCCGAATACCCACGGCATCGGCGCGCGCGTGACGGTGGTTGTCGGCAAATTTCGGCAGACGCAGGAGATCGTCGCCGGCGGGCGCTACCTCTCCGGCGACCAGCCGCTGCGGATGTTCGCGATGGGCACCGGCACGGCGACACGCTCGATCGAGGTCGCTTGGCCAAGTGGACGCCGCTCGTTCATCGCCGCCCCGCAGCCGAACCACATTTACGAGATTGCCGAGCCAAGCGGTGGCCCGCCGAAACCGGCCCCGGCCAAGCGTGAGGCGGAGCCGTTCTTCGAGGACGCAA
This sequence comes from Verrucomicrobiota bacterium, assembly GCA_018674955.1. GTDB lineage: Bacteria > Verrucomicrobiota > Verrucomicrobiia > Limisphaerales > UBA1096 > UBA1096. Next base: position 2,128 of record JABGZB010000311.1, read on the forward strand.
GTCGACTGCTTAACCATTCGCACGCTGAGAACCAGTACGACGACACCGCGCTGCAACCCCAACTGCCGAGGCGTCTCGACCGCTCGGGGCCGGGTGTGGCTTGGCTGGATTACGACAACGACGGTGACGAGGATTTGCTGATTGGCGCCGCTGCCGGCTCTGCAGTCGTGGTTTACAAAAACCTGGGCGACGGACGGTTCGGAGTCGTGTCGGGCGCCGCCGGCTTGAAGTTGCCCGGCGACGTGGTGAGCGCCTGCGGCTGGGTGGACGGCAGCGGTCGGCGCACGTGGCTCTCGGCGGTGACAAACTACGAGTCGCCTCGATCTCGCGCGAAGCTGATGACGTTCAGGAAAAGCGGCGGCATCTACCGCAGTGACAAGTCGCTAGAGGATATCATGCCGGGGCCGATCGCTGTGGCGGACGTCGATGCCGACGGCGATCTTGACGTGTTCATCGGCGGGCGTGCGGTCACGGGGCATTATCCGCAGGCGAGCGTCTCGATGCTTTTGATCAACAGCACGCGGAGCCTCGATCCGGCCGACGGCACACTGAGCCGGGCGCTTGGCCTCGTGAACGGCGCGGTGTTCAGCGATCTAGACGGCGACCGTTTTCCCGAGTTGATCGTGGCGACCGAGTGGGGGCCGGTGCGTGTGTTCAAAAACCAGAAGGGTAAATTCAGCGAGGCGACCGAGGCGCTTGGCCTGAGCGGGTTGACCGGACTTTGGCAGGGCGTGGCCACCGGCGACTTCGACGGCGACGGGCGCACCGACATCGTCGCCACCAACTGGGGGCTCAACTCGTCGCTGAGCCCGAGCCTCATCAATCCGCCGCGCCTCTACTATCATTTCACTGACTCCAGCGTGCCGACGTCGCTCATCCTCGCTGCGTGGGATGACCGGCTGAAAAAGTACCTGCCGACCCGCGATCTGCTGTCGCTGTTCCGCGGCTACGCCGGCTTGCGCGGTGTATTTCAGTCTCACCGCGAATATGCCGAGGCTGGCGTACTGAAGTTGATGGATTATCATCCCGCCGCTGCGCGATCAGTCACGGCTGCGGTGTTGCAATCGATGGTATTCCTCAATCGCAAGGAAGGCTTCGAGCCGAAGCCGCTGCCACCGGAGGCGCAGTTGTCGCCGGCGTTCGGCGTGTCGGTGGGCGACCTCGACGGCGACGGCATCGACGACCTGTTCCTGGCCCAGAACTTCGCCGCGTTCCCGACCGACGTCGACCGGCTCGACGCTGGCCGCGGCCTGTGGCTGCGCGGGCTTGGTGAGGCGAACTTCACGCCGGTGAAAGGCGACGAGGCCGGGTTGAAAATGTACGGCGACCAACGCGCCTGCGCCCTGGCCGACTACGATGCTGATGGGCGACTAGACCTCGTCGTCACGCAAAGCGGCGGGCGCACCCGGTTATTCCGGAACAACAAAGCCAAGCCGGGCCTGCGCGTGCGCCTCGTTGGTGGCAAGCTGAACCCGGACGCCATCGGCTCGGCGGCCCGGCTGCACTTTGGACAGGCGCCGGATGCCACCAGCGGCACGTGGCGTGAGTGGCAACTGGGCAGCGGCTACGGGTCGCAGGACGGTTTGGCCAAGGTCTTGGCGACGCCCAAGCCGCCGTCCGTCATCGAGGTCCGTTGGCCAAGCGGCAAAACCACGCGCACATCGCTCCCCGCCGGCCTAACCGAAATCACCCTCACGTCCAACGGGAAAATTCTCGAACACAAAACCAAGTAGCGTGTCACTTTACGGTGACGCCATTGGTAGTGCATGCTAACTTTTTCGCGCATTGAAACAGATTGCCCAATATCAGGACGGACGACTGGAACTGCAGGAGGTGCCGTGCCCCGTACCGCCGCCGGGCGGGGTGCTGGTGCGCACGACACACTCCGTCATCTCGATCGGCACTGAGAAAATGAAGGTCGAGCAGGCCAAGATGAATCTGCTTCAAAAAGCCAAAGCCCGGCCGGATCAGGTTCGCAAGGTGATCGATACCGCGAGGAACATCGGCTGGAAGTCCGCCTACGAAAAAGTGCGCAACCGGCTCTCGTCGCCGACACCGCTCGGCTACAGCGCGGCCGGGATTGTCGAGGCGGTGGATGAAGGCAACTCCCGTTTTCGCGTCGGCGACCGCGTGGCGTGCGGCGGCGCCGAGTGCGCGTTCCACGCCGAGTACATCGCCGTGCCGGACATGCTCGTGGCCAGGGTGCCGGAGCAAGTGCCGATGTGGCAGGCGGCCTACACGACGCTGCTCTCCATCGCGATGCAGGCGGTGCGCCAGACCGAGCCACGCCTTGGCGATCGGGTGATGGTGATGGGGCAGGGGCTGGTCGGCCTGCTGGTTACCGGCCTGCTTAAGGCAAATGGCGCGCGCGTCATGGCGGTGGACCTCGACGAGTCTCGCCGCGAGCACGCATCCGCGATGGGTGCCGAGCGGGTGGTGGTTTCGTCGTCGCAGGATTTGCAGAACGAGGTTCGCGAGTGGACCGACGGCCACGGCGTCGACGCCGCGGTGGTCTGTGTCGGCACCGACAGCAACGCACCGATCGAGCAGTGCGCCGACGCGTTGCGCGACCGCGGCCGCTTGGTCGATGTCGGCATCACGAAGATCGAGCTGCCGTGGCGCATCTTTGCCAACAAGGAACTCGACGTGCGTTTCTCGCGCTCGTACGGCCCAGGGCGGTACGATCCGTCGTATGAGTGGGGCGGAGCGGATTACCCGATCGGCTACGTGCGCTGGACCGAGCAGCGCAACTTCCAGGCCTGTTTGCATTTGCTGGGCACGGGCGAACTCGACCTCGGCGCGATCACCACCCGGCGCGTGAAATTCGACGACGCGCTGCCAGTGTACGAGGCGCTCGGGGACGGCTCCTCGAGCGACGTCGGCGTGGTGATGGAGTACGGCGAACCGGACGACGCGCCGGGCCAACCGGCGCCCAAGCCCAACGCCGAGACAAGTGATATCCCGTCGGCCAAGCGCTTGGACAAGCAGGTGGAGCAACTTGACGTGATTGGCGCGGGCAACTTCGCCCGGACGATGTTGCTGCCGAGCCTCAAGGGCAAGATTCCGCTGGGCACGATCGTCAACAACACCGCGCTCAGCGCGAATCACGTGCGCGATAAGTTTGGCTTCGCCGAGGCGGCGACCGATCCCGAAGCCGCGCTTGGCCAGGCGGGCGACGGCGCGGTGCTGATCGGCACACGCAACCATCTGCACGCGCCGATGGTGATGGGCGCGCTCAAGTCGGGGCGGCATGTGTTTGTCGAGAAACCGCTTTGTCTTTCGCGCGCCGAGCTTGCCGAAATTGATGCGACGATTGCGGAGCATCCGCAGAGTGTGCAGGTCGGGTTCAACCGCCGCTTCGCCCCGGCGAGCGTCGAGCTGAAGCGCCAGCTCGAGCTTGTACCCGGCCCGAAGTCGGCCAGTTACCGCGTGTTCGCCGGCAAGCTCGACGCCGGCCACTGGTACGCCAATCAAGACGAGAGCGGCGGGCGCGTCATCAGCGAGGGCTGCCACTTCCTCGACTACTTCTGCTTCCTGTTCGGCTCGCGTCCCGTGCGCGTCACGGCGCAAACCATCTGGCCGACCGGTGGGGCGCTGCCACTGCCGGACAGCGTCACGGCGCAGGTTGAGTTTGCCGACGGCTCGAGTGGGCAGTTGATTTATTCCGCCGAGGGCGATACGACCTATCCCAAGGAGCAGTGCACGGTTTACGGTTCCGGCATCGTGGCGGACATCACCAACTTTCAGTCACTCACAATTCATCAGCGCAACTCGCACAAGCAATTCAAATACGGTTCGAAAGGCCATGCCGAGCAGATGGCTGCGTGGTTGGCGTTTTTGCAAGGCACGGCAGATCACCCATTGCCGTACGCCGAGGCAAGGCAAAGCATGCGGCTCACATTCGCCGTGCTCGAGTCGATTCGCGAAGCCCGATCAGTGGAGATTTAAGTATGCAACTCAAGACAGTATTCCGGGCGCTCAATTCGGGGGAAGCGCAGTTGGTTCGCTCGCAGCTTGAGGCGGCGGAGTTTGATGTGTTCGTCGCCGACGAGAGCAGCGCATTGGCGGTGGAATGTCATGTGCTCGGTGTTGGCGGCATCCGCGTGCAAGTGCCGGAAGACCGGGAGGCGGACGCGCGTGAGTTTTTGAAATCGTTCGGTCACCCGGTCGAATGACAGACGCCCGCCGCAAACAACTTGGCCAACTTGCGCGCCGCTTGGCCAAGGGCGCACTGCGCACGGACGAGCGGACGCTCGAGCGCCACGCCGGCGACAAGTGGTTTGCCACAAACCCGCCTGACGCGGTGGCCTTTCCCCGCAGCACAAAAGCCGTTGCAGAGATTCTCAAGTTTGCCAACCGGCATCGCATCCCGGTGACCGCGCGCGGCTCCGGGTTCGGTTACGTTGGCGGCTGCGTCCCTGTGCGCGGCGGCATCGCGCTGAGTTTGGCCAAGATGAAGCGCATCCGCGAAATAAGCGGGAGCGACTTCGTTGCCGTCGTTCAGCCCGGCGTCATTACGGCCGAGTTGCAGGACGCCGCCGAGGCCAAGCGGCTGTATTATCCGCCCGACCCGGCGAGCCGGGCGGACTGCAGCATCGGCGGCAACATCGCCACCAACGCCGGCGGCCCGCGCTGCCTCAAGTACGGCGTCACGCGTGACTACGTACTTGGGCTCGAGGTTGTGCTGCCGGACGGCTCGATCGCGAAGCTCGGCGGGCGTTGCCACAAAAACAAAACTGGCTTCGACCTCGCGCGGTTTTTTGTCGGCTCCGAGGGACTGCTCGGGATCGGCACCGAGGCGACGCTCAAGCTGCTGCCGCTTCCGCCGTTCCGGGCCTGCATCAGCATGGGCTTCGGCTCGATGCGCCACGCCGCTCGGGCGATTCAGGCGATTTTTCGGGCTGGTTTTTTGCCGTCCGCCGTCGAGGTTGCCGATGCCTTCACGCTGGCGGCGGCGCGCGAACGAACCGGCAGCAAATTGTTCGACGGCTGCAAGGTGCACCTGATCGTCGAACTCGACGGGCAGGAAAAATCGGTTCGAGGCGAACTTGGACAGTTGCAAAAACTGCTCAAGCCGTTCTCGCCGCTGCACACGCAGAGAGGCTTTGGCGACGAGGGCGTCGAGAAATTCTGGCAGTTGCGCCGCGAGTTTTCGTACTCACTGCGCGACACCGGCCTGACAAAGCTTAACAACGACATTGCCGTGCCGCGGGGCAAGCTTGAGGCGCTGTTCAGGTTCGCCGGTCAACTGCAGAAAAAACACGGCATCCGCGTGGCCTGTTTCGGGCACGCCGGCGACGGCAACATCCACGTCAACCTGATGCTGGACGAGTCCGACCCGGAACAAGTCAAGCGCAGCGGCGATGCGCTTGACGACCTGTTTCAGCAGGTGCTGGCGTGGGGCGGGGTGGTCACCGGCGAGCACGGTATCGGGGTGGCACGCCTGCCGTGGTGGGAACAGGCAACATCGCCGGAGGCGCGGAAGCTGCACGCGGCGTTCAAGTGTGCGGTCGACCCGAACGGCATTCTCAACCCCGGCAAGTTTGTTTAGCCATGGCGTTTGACCGGTTCACGCATGAGCGGGAGCGCCTGGCCGAGGGCTGCGAGCGGATCGCGGGGGTGGACGAGGTAGGTCGCGGGCCGCTGGCCGGGCCGGTCGTTGCGGCGGCGGCGGTGTTTTTGCCCGAACACATTCGTGATGGCTTGGCCAAGCCGCTGGACGGGGTGAACGACTCGAAAAAGTTGAGCGCCAAAAAACGGGAGTCGCTCTTCGAGTTGCTCCGGTCGCTGGGCGGGTTCGAGTTTGGCATCGCGCTCGTCGAGCCGGCGGAGATTGACCGGATTAATATCTTGCAGGCGACGCACCGGGCGATGGAGCAAGCGTTGGCCGCGCTTGGCCAGGCGCCGGAGCATGTGCTGGTCGATGGGCGGCCGGTGGCGTCGCTTGGCCAGGCGCAGACGGCGCTGGTGAAGGGCGACTCGCTGAGCTACTCGATCGCCGCCGCGAGCATTTTGGCCAAGGTCACGCGCGACCGGATGATGGTGGAAC
>JABGZB010000312.1 GCA_018674955.1 Verrucomicrobiota bacterium
TACATATATTATGAAATATTATATATCACAAATAGCCGGGGCTGCAACGCTACCGGGAAACGCCAAACTCCAAAGGCTGGCAGAGCGGGCTTCGATCAGAGCCGAAAAAGAGTTGAGCAGGAAGAAGCGATTCAACCGGCAGCTAGAGCTGGAGGAAAAATTGAAGGATGCAGATTTCTACCGCAACCGCGGTGAGATTCTTGCAGATCGGCCAAGTGTGCGCTCGGCGACAATCGAGGATTTCATGCCGAAGTCCAAAAGGGAGGTAGCATGAAGAAAAGCTCTAAAAACAAAGCCGGGGATTCTGTTCTCTTGGGATCAGTCTGCGTAGATTCAGGGCAACTGTTGATTGTTGACCCTGCCTATTTAAAAGATTGGAGAGATGATCTGCAATATTTGGATATACGCCGGTATACAGATGAAGTCGGCAGGGTTTATCAATACAAATTGAAAACCTTTAAAGCTCCAAAGATTTGCGCACAAATCACCAAACTCCCAAAAAAGTTTACCAAAGGTGTAGATGAATTCTTTGGGAGCTTCGAGGAGACGTTATCAACCGGGAAAACCCCAAACCAACATCTTAAGGATGACGATTGGAAAAAGGTTGTAGTTGCCACCGGATATGAAAATTCTTTTAGCTATGCTGGTGCGTGTCACGCGACGCTGGAGGGTGATAATGAAGCCGGTATGCTTGGGGACAAAGTTATCGATCCTCCCAAAAGTGGTTTCGGGTTGGCGTTAGCGACCCGTACGATGTGGGGCGATGGTGTTTATGATGTCTTGGGGATAAAAAACGATGACGGCGTCATTGAAGCGATAGTTATTCCGTTAGATATTTACGACTTCGACTTCCCTGAGCCCAAGGAGGTGGCCAAGTGACTGTAGCAAAATCTCGAGATTTGGCGTTTGCCCGAGATGCATATCGCAAGCGTGTGGAGCACGGCATCAAAAACATTCGGAGCAAGAAATGGTTCGGAAAACAGAACGACATTGCATGGACTGAAAAGACATTCAACGGCGTTTGGGGCTGCACCAAAGTAAGTGAGGGGTGCCGCAACTGTTATGCCGCGGAGTTTGCAAAGCGCGTAGGTTTTGGCAGCACAAGACCATTCCTTTGGGGGAAGTCAGGAGATACTGGATCGGGCAAGGGCTGGATGGTTGAGAAAGGCCGTCGGCATTTCGGCGAAACATATTGGAACCAACTTCACCAGTGGAACCGTAAGGCAGAGCGCAACGACTCAATCGGTGTTGTCTTTGTCGGCAACATGAACGATCTGTTCGAGGATCACGAAGTTACGCGGAGGGCGTTGGACAAACTGTGGAGCGTGATCGGCGAGACTCCGCATCTGCACTATCAATTCCTGACCAAGCGAGCAGAGAACATCCGCGAGTGTTTGCCAAAGGATTGGTTTGATTACGAAAATGGCTATCCCAACGTTTGGCTTGGGGTGTCCATTGAGGATCAGTCCGTCTCGTGGCGATTCGACGAACACTTGGCGGATATACCTGCTGCTGTTCGATTTGCTTCGTACGAGCCTGCTCTAGGCCCACTGAAAGACCTTCGCTGGGACAAACTGGACTGGATTATCGTCGGCGGTGAGTCTGGTGCAAACCACAGGCCGTTCGATCACGCTTGGGCGAGGGATGCTCGCGACATTTGCCAAGCCAACGGAGTAGAGTTTTTCTACAAACAGGATGCGGCGAGGTTTACCAACCGAGGAAAAACATTGGATTCTATTAAGTATTATAATTATCCGATGCCAAGGCCGTCTGCGCCGATCCGATTGGAGGTGATAGCATGAGTAATTGGAGCAGCTTAGAGGAGTATTGCGAATCCCAACATTTTGAGCGTGAACTGATGGAATGGGCTAGAATTGCATGGCGAGTCGGAGCGGTTGAGGCAGAGATCTACAATTGTATTGATGGCAGAGATTCCGGCGAAGTTTTAGGGCAAGGTATTGGTGACCTGTTCGGGAGTCTTTTATTCAGTCCGAATGGTAACAGACCTACCCCCAGCACGTACGAGATATTTGCATGCGCATTCCGTGGCAACCTAGGAGAAGAGGGGAAAGCGGAATTCGATCAACTCATGAGTTCGGTAGAAAAAGCTATGGATAAAATTCGAGAGAACTATGAGAAAGAAGGAGAAGAACTAATTCATAACAACTCTGACTGCTATCACTGGCCTTCTGAGGCTGGAATTTGCCAGAAAGTTCCCGAAATTAATTTAACAACAGGAGGGCAACAATGACTGAATCTAAAACATCCGGTAGTGAGTTAATTCGAACGGCTCTGGCCGAAAGTAACATTCCACACATGAGTGCGAGGGAATGGCAGCTCATAGGTACAGACGAAGGAATGCCTCTGGAAGCCTACAACGGATATATTCAGAATGGACTAATCAAGATACTCGCAGAATTTTGCGAGGCAATGGAATTGGCGCCCTCGTTTGTTGTTGAAGCCGCGGAAAAAACAGAGGCGTACATGGAATGGATGGCGACCAATGAAAGATAATCTAATCGACCACTATAACAGCTTCGATGAAGGCTATGCCGTTGGGTACGATGACGGTATCAAAGTTGGTTACAGTAAAGGGTTCGACGATGGGGGAAAACAAGCACTGGAGAAATCGGAAGCAGATGCTTTAGATAAAGCTCAAAAAATCGTGTAAGATAAAACATGGTTCAGTTGAAAATGAGTCTGTTAAAAATGTGGTTTAAGTACTTGGGTGACGTAGAGCCCCCGAAAATCCTTTGGGAGAGTTACTGGCCTAGTTATTAAATCAAAAGGGCCGGACGTATTGTCCTGGCAACGCAGTTGCCTGGTCGAGTACCGACGGCCCTGACAAAACAAAAAAGTCTTCGATAACCCCGCGCTTCTGGCGTGGGGTTATTTTGTGATTCACGCTACTGATTGTTTTGAATCGTTGCCCCGGAACTCCTGTCTTGCGGTGCAGAACTTCAGCTTCGCCCAGCGCGTCGAGGACGGCTACTTCATCGGTGAGATCAGCTTTGATGTGGTCTGCTATGGGAGTGACTGATAAATTTAATTTCGGTATTTGTTTCTTTCGGGAAATGGTTCCCACTGGAACTCAAATTTGCATTCAGTGCAAACGAACAAAGTTTTGGTCAGGAAGTATTTTCTTACATTCTGTTTTGTCTCACATTCAGGGCAAATCCATTCATTATCAAAATAGGCAGAATGAGTTTCCATAAACATACCAGCCAAAAAAATGAATGACAAAAATAGTTTGAATAAACTTCGGTCAGGATCTTTTTGAATGAACTCTTTGACATTTCCAAATGCAAAAGCACCGATACCAACCCAAAAGGCCAATATGATAAGAAATTCAAAAAAATATGCAAAGTCCACCCACGAAATCTATGAAAGCTGAACTAGACATCAAGCCTTTCCTCAAGGCGATCAACGAGTTTCGCACCGCTTCGCGCAAGAAGACCGACACGGTTCTCAAGCAAGTTGGCAAGCTGGAGGTGCGGGATGCAATGTCGCTGGCGCTCTCTTGTTCTCCTCGATGGCGGCCGCTAGAGACTCAGTGCCGGGAGGTAGAACACCAAAATACGCGGTGCAGTCTGATTGGTGCTGTGGGCTGTCGTAATGCTTTTTGAATGTCTCCTTGCGGTGACCGCTCGCCCGATGCCAATCATCATCCGTCAAGAGTCTGCTAAATTCTTTATGATAGTAACCGTAACTGCAGAGGCTGTGTCTTGAATGATCTTGGGGCCAACCCCCAACGATCCCCGCTGCGTCCTTGATTTCAGTCCTGTATTTGCGTGATGCAAAAATCTGATCATCGTTCGGCAAAGCCTTCCCCTGCAGATCGACAAAGTAGTACCGCAACCATTCCATCCCTGTAGGAGTCACAAATGCTTGTCTTGTTGCCACTTTGCTACGCCGCGTTTTGACGCCATTAATCATCTCGAACTTTGGAACCTTAAACTCCAACCCACCGATTCGCCCTAGGTATCGTTGGTTGTGCTTCCAGCCACCCATGTTCTTCCAAAAAAATCTTTCACCGGCTCTTTGGAAATCGGCTAATTCTTCAGGGCGAACCGTCGAATAAAAAAGAAGGGTAAAGTAAGGCACCATGATGCCGTTATGAAGTTCAACAGCGGCATCAAAAATCTTTTGAACCACATCTGGCATAAAAACTTGAACCTCGTTATCATTCTCGTGAGCGAAATCCTTAGATAATTCAGCCATGGGATTGACAGTGATGTGTTCCTCCTTCAAGGCCCAGTTGCCAATCGTCTGCGCCCTCTCTGCAATGCGAAATTTGTATTGAGGAGACCATGATTCTCCCTTACTCGTGCCATTGTTATTATTTGTCCCTTTGTTGATTCCATCGACGACTGCGTTTCTAATGTCTTTCTTACTCGAGGTGACGGGGTAATCACCGATTGATTCCTTTAGGTAACCGGCGATAGTTTTCCACTCTAATTTTGCTCCACCCCCGAGTTCTTTATTGCCCCTGCCTCCATACAGCCCAGTCTTCCACTCGATAAACTCGTCAATAATTTTACTGTAAGGGTTAGTCTCTTCCTTTTTTGTCTTCTTCAACGTTTCGCTTTCCAAGCTTTGTTTCAATTCGCATAAAAAAACTCGAGTGGACGGCAATGGCGGTTCCCCTTTGCTTTCGCGGAATTCATTAAGATCATTCATGAAGCACCTCAAAAAGAACCCGTCCTCCAGTAAACCCTCGGCATCGCGGGCGTTTGCCTTGGTGTTAATTATGCCCCTTTGAATAGCACGAATGACAGCGGGATCACTTTGATCCCCTCGCTGTGAAAGCCGTTCAGCTTCGATTTGAGCGGCACCGGCTTCAGCCTCTTCCCAACTGTCATACGTCCCCCATTGATCCTCCTTTGGCACATCGTTGCGGCGGCAACAGTGACGGAACCGAGTTGTACCTTTTCCCTTGTCGGCCCACTCCTCGTAAAATCGAACCTTACCCTTGTAACCGTCTCGTATTATACTCTCAGATTTCATAATTCGACTAAGCGCACTTCAATATCACCTGCAGGAATCTGCAGCTCAGTGGACGCTTGCCAAGCCTTAAATCGCGATTCAAAAAAATAACTTTTTCGAGTAAATTTCAGGTATGGAATCCCGAAGAAATTGCTCCAGAATTGCTCCAGTAAATATTCTGCTAACTAGAAATGTGTTAGAATAAAGGGAGGTCTACCATTCGACTCCACTTCCGAAACTGGATGTTGTAGGTTCGAGTCCTACCGGGCGTACCATTCTCTTCTCCGGTTTATTTCAGCCCAAAACTGCTCCATCGCTGTCCGGCGAGTAGGGTTTGGTGCGCTTGGCCAAGCGCTAGGCAGGTGGTCTCGAATTCTTCCGGGGTCTCGGTGTTGAACTCGAACATGTCGTAGTGGCACGGGATAACCATTCGCGCACCGATGACCTTAGCCAAGTTGGCCGCTTCACGCCCCCAGAAATTACCGGCGACTCGGCGCTCGGGGCGGCGACCGTTGATCGGTAGCAACGCGATGTCGATTTTCCACTGCCTCAAAATCTCCTCCATGCCGTCGTACGGGATGGTGTCGCCGCTGTGATAAATCGTCCACGGGCCAAGATTGGCCACGTAGCCGACATATTGATGGCGTCCGAGGTCATCCTTGGCAAAGTCCTCGTGCGCGGCCGGCACTGCGTGCAGTTCGAACGGGCCAAGCGCGATCGACTGCCCGGCGTCGATGGCTTCGAGTTGGTCGGGATTCACGCCCAGTCGCTCGGCGGCGAATCTTCGGTTGGCTGACGGAACGAGTAGCTCCATATGGGGGTTGGTCTGCAGGAGTGCGGTCAGCGTTTCGCCGTCGAGATGGTCGGTGTGGTTGTGGCTTGAAGTGGTGAGGTTGATGAAGTCTAGAGCGTCCGGCGAAACAACCCGCTCGGTCATGCGCGTGTGCGGTTTTTCGGTTGTGGCGTACTTGCGTGATAGCGAGTCCGAGAGGTACGGGTCGAACAGCAGGTGGCTGTCGCGCCATTGGACAAGAAAGCCGCTTTGGCCAAGCCACCAAATATGCAGGTCATTCTCTGAACTGGCGGCGTCGCGGACGTCGGCAAGAAACGCTGCGTCCTGCAAGGCTGGCTTGATCATTCGGCACCGAGTTCCTTGCGGACGAGCGCGACGCCCTCGACCATGTTCTGCAGCTTTTGCCTGGCGGCCCATCGTGCAGTCTGACTGAGCCCACAGTCCGGCGCGAAGGCAAGCCGATCGGCGGGCGCAAACTCGAGACAGCGGCGCACGCGCCCGGCGATGTCCTCGACGGTCTCGATGTAGTAACTCTTCACGTCAACGATACCGACAGCGACGTCTTTGTGTTTGGCGATTTCGCCGATCAACTCCAACTCCGAAAACTCACGGCTGGCCATCTCGAGGTGTAGTTCGTCCACGTTGAACTCGAGAAAGTCGGGGAACATCGGTGCGTACTGGCGCAACCCGACGGCGCGGCCCTTGTAGTTGCCAAAGCAAAGGTGCGTGGACAGGCGGCACTTGCCAGCGACTGGCTCGACGGTACGATTGAAGGTATCGACGAATCGCTTGGTGTCCTCCTTGTGCGCGTAGCAACTCATCGACGGCTCATCGACGGTGATCTCAGCGCAGCCGGCAGCGACGAGATCCTCGAGTTCACGGGCGACAATCGGAATCAACTCATCGGTGATCGCCCATCGGTCGGGGTAGCGGCGGTTGGGTAGTAGCCGGCCGGCGAGCGTGTACGGGCCGGGGACGCTGGCCTTGAGCGTGGCGTCGCCACTAGTCAGGCGTTTGAGTCGCTTGAAATCATCGACTGTGCCCAGTCCTTTGTGCGCCTCGAACGGCCAACTGATTTTGTGTTTGCCACGTTGGTCGTGGGCCGGCGGGCCGAACCGGCGAGGCGGCGCACTCTCAAGTTCGATACCCTCGAGGAAGCCGTAAAACGACAGGTTGAAGTCGAGCCGCGTCTGTTCGCCGTCGGTGATCACGTCGAGCCCGGCGCTGAGTTGGTCATGTACCGCAGCGACGACGGCGTCGTCGATGATCTCATCGCGGTCGCTGTCGCCGAACTCCTCAAGGTTTTGGCAGGCGAACTCGAGCCAGCCGGGAAAGGGGTAGCTGCCGATGACAGTCGTTCGAAGCGGTTGTTCTTTCATGTGCGGGGATTCAAGCAGCGCTGGGCCGGGTGTTCAAGTGTTGCCGAGATTTTTGTACAGCTTGGCCAAGCGGCGTGCGTGCTCGTCGTAGGCGGCCTCGAAAAGCTCGGTGGCTCGTTCGCTGCCGACAATCGCTCCGGCGGTGAGCACCGTGGGAGGCTGTCCGGCCTTGACTAGGCGGTCGGCGACCTCGGCCTTGAGGGCGTTGACGAGCATGCAGCCGCCGACGGTCGAGCCGGGCGACACGGGCGTATCCATTCCGTCGATTGTGGTCATTGCGTCGCCAACCGGCGCGCCGGTGTCAAGGACGATGTCTGCGAAGTCGTGCAGTTTTTTGCCGGACTCATGCCGGCTGTCGCTGGGCTCGGAATGTCGCCGACTGATCAGCGCGACGACCTTGACGCCGCGCTGCTGAAACTCCTGTGCGATCTCGATCGGGACGACGTTGCAACCGCTCGACGAGGCGACGAGCGCTGTGTCTGTTGGTGATAAATCGTAGTTCCGCAAGATGCGCTTGGCCAAGCCGGGGGTGTTCTCGATGAACATCGCCTGCCGTTGGCCGTTCGCGCCGACGACTGAGTTGTGAAAAGTCAGCGACAGCTCGACGATTGGGTTGAAACCGGGGAACGAGCCGTAGCGTGGCCACATTTCCTCGACCATGATGCGGCTGTGACCGGAGCCGAAAAGGTGCACCATCCGCCCAGCGAGAATCGTCTTGGCAAACCAGTCGGCGGCCTGATTGATGGTGTCCGCTTGGCCAAGCGCATTGTCCACCAGTCGGCGGCATTCTTCGAGGTAGTCGGTGCTTGGCGTCATGGCTCAGTCGGAGTAGCCGTTGGGGTGGGTTGAATGCCAGCGCCATGCCGAGTCAACGATCTGCTCGACCGTTGCATAGTGCGGTTTCCAGCCGAGTTCGTCGATGGCTTTTTGGGAACCGGCGATGAGGCGTGCGGGGTCGCCGTCGCGACGCCCTTCCTCGATGGCGGGGATCGGTTTGCCGCTGACTTGTTTGCAGGTCTCGATCACTTCGCGCACGGAGTAGCCCTCGCCGTTGCCGAGATTGTAAAAACCGCATTTGCCCGGCTCGAGCGCGAGGATGTGCGCCTGGGCGAGATCGACGATGTGAATGTAGTCGCGGATGCAGGTGCCGTCCGGCGTGGGGTAGTCGGTGCCGAAAATTCTACACTCCTTCTTTTGGCCAAGCGCAACGCGCAGCACGTTGGGGATGAGGTGCGTCTCGACCCGGCGCTGTTCACCAAGCTTCTCGCTGCAACCGGCGGCGTTGAAGTAGCGGAACGCCACGAACTCGAGTCCGTGCAACTCGCGGTACCATTTGAGTATCGTCTCGAACATCAGCTTGCTTTCGCCGTCCGGGTTGATTGGCTTCTGCGGTTCCTGCTCAGTGATCGGAACGGAGTCCGGCATGCCGTAGGTGGCGGCGGTGGAGCTAAAAACAAATTTTTTCACGCCAGCCTCGATA
>JABGZB010000002.1 GCA_018674955.1 Verrucomicrobiota bacterium
GGGGTGGTCCACGTCAGCGGGTCTGTGTTGGCGAATAACACGCAAGTGCGCGAGTCGTTCGTGACGGAATTATCAGCCAAAGCCAAGGTCACGCATGCCGTCGAGTCGCCGGCCTTGTCGGCAGTGGAGGGAGCGGCGCTGATGGCATTGAAAAAAATTGTACCAACAAAGGTGGACGAAGTTGCGGCCCGCTTGGCCAAGCGCAAATCATGAATCTTGCCGGGAAATATTACCAAGCGGTTAAGGGCCAGATTGAGGCCTTGGGCGATTCTCAAATGACTCAAATCGAGATGGCGGCCGGTTGGTTTGCCGAGGCCATGAATGCCGGTCGCTTGGTCTATGTTTTCGGCACGGGTCATTCGCACATGCTGGCTGAGGAGCTTTTTTACCGGGCCGGCGGGCTGGCACGAGTCGTCCCGATGCTCCATCCGCCTCTCATGTTGCATGAGAGCGCATCCACTTCCACCCAGGCGGAGAGAGATCCCGATGTTGTTGGGGAGTTGCTCAAGCAATATCCGATGACCGGAGGTGATGTGTTGGTCGTGGCGTCGAACTCAGGCCGCAACGCCTGCCCGGTAGAGTTGGCCATGGTAGCGAAAGAACGTTCCGTGCGGACGATCGCCGTCCTCAATTCCGAGCACAGTGCCAAGTGGGCATCCCGGCATTCCAGTGGCAAGCGGCTTGGTGATGTGGTCGACTTGGTGATCGACAATTGCGGTGTGGAGGGCGATGCCTGCGTCCCGCTGGCCGGGAGCGGCCTTTTTGTTGGCGCCACCTCGACGGTCACCGGCTGTTTGATCATGCAAATGATTGCGTGCAGGGCCACCGAGATGTTAAACGCCTCCGGCAGACAGCCGGAGTTGTACCAGAGCAGCAATGCAAACCACGACGAACGAAACGCAGCGCTAATCGCTGAGCACAAACATACCAATCCGCACCTGTAATCTGTTAGGAAATGGAAGCTGCTGAAAGTATTTTAACACCCATCGACACCATCATCATTGTCGCCTACCTCGGCGCGGTGCTGGTGCTGGGTTACCTGTTCAGCCGTTACGTCAAGTCGTCCGGCGATTTTATTCTCGCCGGCAAGTCACTCCCGTTCTGGGCCATCGGGATGTCCGTCGTTGTCAGTGACATCGGGGCGATCGACATGGTTTCGGGCGCGGGAGCCGCCTACAAATACGGATTGGCGCAGGCCAATTTCGACTGGCTTGGCTCCGTGCCGGCGATGGTGATTGTTGCGTTTGTTTTTGTCCCGTTCTACTGGCGAAGCGGCGTGTGCACATTGCCGGAATTTCTCGGGAGACGGTACGGGCCGGCGGTGCGTTTTTTTCAGGCCGTCATCTGGCTGGGATTCCTGCTGTCGATGCTGGCTGTCATGCTGTGGACCTCGGCGGTTTTCCTGAACACGGTACTCGGCATGCCCAGCCAAGCGGCAATTTGGCTGACTGTGTTTGTAGTTGGGATTTACACCATCCTCGGCGGCTTGGCGGCGGTGGTGGTGACTGATGCCATGCAGATGGTAATCATGTTTATCGGCGCAGGCGCGTTGCTGGGGTTGAGCCTTTGGGAGATTGGCGGCTGGTCGGACATGGTGCAAACCATCTCGGCCATGGGACCGCAGTTCGAGCAGCATTTCAACCTGCTGATTTCGAGCCAGATTGACACCCCTTATCCGTGGTCCGGGATGCTGATGGGGCTGGGAATCGTCCTGTCCACGGCCTATTTTTCGAGCAATCAGGCCGTCATTCAGCGGGTGCTTGGCGCCCGCTCGGAGTGGGATGCCAAGGCGTCGATGCTACTGGCAGCGTTTCTCAAGTTGTTGATTCCCGTGCTCGTTCTGTTACCCGGCTTGGCTGCCCTTGCCCTGTACCCGGAGTTGGATGATCCGGACAAGGCTGTTCCGAAGTTGGTGCGCGAGTTGTTGCCTCCTGGCTTGGCCGGGCTAGTCTTCGCAGCTTTCTTCGCGGCGTTGATGTCCAGCGTGGATTCCTACCTCAACTCCGCCACTACGATTATCATTTCGGACGGGTACAAGCCAGCGACGCGAGTTTTGTCAGGTAAAGATCCTGATGACCGGCATTGCCTTCTGTTGACTCGAGTGCTTACAGGCGTGCTGATCGTCGCAGCCGGTTTTTTGGCGCCCTACATCGATCAGTTCGAAACCATTTACACAGCCATGCAGACGTTGTTTTCCCTGTTCCAGGGGCCGACGCTTGCTGTGCTCGCTCTTGGTGTGTTCTGGCGGCGGGCCAATGCTTGGGGGGGCTTTGCAGGGTTGTTGCTCGGAGTGATTTGTTCCGGCAGCCTTAGCTTGGTGGGTGATAAATTATTTCCGTCCGACGACCCATTTTTGTATGTGGCATTTTGGTCGTTTGTGTTCGCACTAATCGTCAACGTTGTCGTAAGCCTACTCAGTCCGCCGCCCTCCAAAGACCAAATTCGCGGATTGGTCTTTGGCGAGGTTGTCCGTGACGAAGCAACCCAAGCTTTGCTGAAAGACCGCATTTAATCCGGAAATTAATCCAGCAATCAAACAGTGAAAATTATAGAAAAACATAATTATTGCCACACTCATCCGGCCTGCAGCCACCTTCTCCCTGAGGGAGAAGGAATCAAACGGGACGCTCTTGGCCAAGCTCCCTCCCCAAGCGGGAGAGGAATGGGGAGAGGGAGAGCGCCCTACGGCAATAGGGGTATGCAGCCTGCTGTTATACCGTTGGATTAAAAACTGCCATGGAAAAAATAACACTTTTTTTGGAACAAAACTTGGTGCCGTTGCTCAAGCCGTTTTTTGAATCGTTTCATGTAATGATCGATCAGTTGCCGCCGCCGGTCTGGCGTTTCAGTATTTGCGCCTACATCGTGTTGGGAACGATTTGGGCGTTTTTTCTGAGCAAGGATTACGTGTTGCTGGGCAGTCCCGATAAGGCGCGGTGGCGTGACTTAAGATTGTGGATTCCTGTTTTGCTTGTGCCGTATTTACTGATTTATTTGTTTATTTGATCCCGATGAATTTAACACAGAAAAGCAATACGGAACCTGTTATCAACCAGCATTACGAGAGGGACGCCGTCAGCCTCAAGTTTATGAGCTGGTGCTTCGTTGGCTTCGCGGCGCTGCTCAGCTTGGCTTTGTTCTACGAGCAACCGACAGCCGGCAAGGTCGTCAACATTGTGTCAGCGATTCTGTTGGCCATCACCGGCGGAGCCTGTTTTCTGATCAGTTGCAGGCTCTCCAAAAAAAGCAAACAGGCCGACCGTTGATGGATGTTCCCACCGTCTGGGCGGAATGCCTGGTCAGTCCAACCCGGGCGCAAGCGATCCTTCGTCCGGGTATTCTGAAACGTGTTTTTCGTCTGTTATCCGGCCGTTCCCAAGTGATCAAGACGGAAATCATCCGCCTGCCGTTCTGCCTGCTGCGTTACCAGCTTGAAGGCTCGAAATCGGAACAGGGTATTTCCATTCTCGTGGATGGTTACCGCCGGGCAGCCCGGCACATGAAGGAGGAGGAATTGCCCCTGATCCATCA
>JABGZB010000313.1 GCA_018674955.1 Verrucomicrobiota bacterium
ATGGCAGCGGTAAGTACACCCTGGTCTCCTTCACCGCCGGGGCCTTCCTCGATGAGGACGGCCAGCGTTTGGCCAAGCCGCCTTACGACTGGGGATTATCCGCGATGTTTCGCGACATGAATAGGGACGGCCGCCCCGATCTCTACGTTTGCAACGACTTCGAGTCGCCCGACCGAATCTGGATCAACCAAGGCGGCGGGATTTTCAAGGCAATCGATCGCTTGGCCATCCGCAAGAGCAGCCACTTCTCGATGGGGATCGATTTCGCCGACCTCAATCGGGATGGCCACGATGATTTCATCGTCGTCGACATGCTCAGCCGCCAACATGTCCTGCGCCACACACAGTTGAGCAACCGCAAGCCGCCGGAGCTGCATTTTGGCGTGTACAACGATCGGCCGCAGTACAGCTACAACACCGTTTACCTTAACAACGGCGACGGCACCTACGCCGAGATCGGTTTCCACACCAACCTCGCGGCAACGGAGTGGTCGTGGTCGCCTATATTTATGGATGTTGACCTCGACGGCTACGACGATTTCCTCGTCACCACCGGCCACCCGCTCGACATGCAGGACATGGACGTCAGCAACAAGGGCGAGCAGTTGAAACAGCAACGCAAGCACTCCCCCCGTGAACTGCTCGAGATGCGCTTCATGTTCAAGCCGCTCGTGCTGCGAAATCTCGCATTCCGAAACCAAGGCAACCTCCGCTTCACCGAGAAAAGCGCTGACTGGGGATTTGATCATGCGGGCATCTCCCACGGCATGGCGCTCGCGGATCTGGACAACGACGGCGACATGGACATAGCCGTGAATAATTTCAACGAAGCGGCAACTGTGTACAGAAACAACTCGCCGGCTCCGCGCATCGCCGTGAAACTTCGCGGCACGCAACCCAACACACAGGGAGTTGGAGCGCGAATTACAGTCGAGGCGGAAGGGTTGCTGCAGTCGCAGGAAATAATCGATGGCGGACGGTACCTCTCCGATGACGAGGCGGTTCGGGTATTCGCCGCCAGCAAGCCGATACTAAAAATCACCATCGCTTGGCCAAGCGGGAAGACCAGCACTCTAGGCGATATTTCGCCAAATCGGCTGTACGAAATCCACGAAAACGGCGCTGGCCAAGCTGTAAAAAACGAGACGCCAAAACCCAAACCGATGTTTGAAGATGTCAGCCATTTGCTGTCCCATAAGCACGCTGAAAAATCGTACAACGATTTTTCAAGGCAACAACTCCAGCCAAAGAAACTCAGCCAGGAAGGGCCGGGCGTCGCTTGGCTCGATTGGAATGGTGACGGATGGGACGACATCGCCGTTGCCACGGGAAGTGGCGGCAATCTCGGTTTGTTTTTAAGCGACGGCAAAGGCGCCTTCAAAAAACCAGCTGCATCATCCCTTGGCCAAGTGAGCCCTCGCGACCAAGTTGCCATCCTCGGGTTGGGCTCATCCGCCAAGGGACTTCTTGTACTCCAAAGCAATTACGAGGACGGATTGGCCTTTGGTCCTGCGCTGCAACTGCACGGTACCACAGGCGTTCCCAAAAAACTATTGGACGCTGGACAGGTGGCCTATTCGACTCTCTGCGCTGAGGACTACGATGGCGACGGGGATCTTGACCTGTTCGTTGGCGGGCGGTGCCAACCGGGGAAATATCCGTCACCGGTTAGCTCCGTGATTCTGCGCAACGACAACGGGCAATTCATCGAGGACGAAAATCATGCCGAACTGCTCAGTAATATTGGCTCCGTCAGTGCCGTAGTGTGGACCGATCTGCTGGGTGATCATCACCCGGAACTCGTGTTGGCCTGCGATCCCGGGTTGATTCGTGTTTACCGGAACATCGCCGGTTCGCTCCGTGAAGTGACCGCCGAACTTGGGATTGGGGATCGTGTTGGTTTTTGGAACAGCATCGCTGCCGGCGACTTCAACGGAGACGGCAACATGGACTTGGTTGCCGGCAACATTGGGACAAACTCGGCGTATGAGCTGTACGGCGAGTCCGGTATTACGTGGCATCACGGCGACCTGTCCGGGGGCGGAGTGAGTGAGGTGTTCGAGTCATACAACGGGGCAAGTCCGTCCAAGGATTTGCCGGTCAAAAGTTTCACTGAAGTGCTGCGGGCGATTCCATTCCTTCGCGAGCTTTATCCCACGTATTCCGCCTACGCGAACGCCACTTCATCGAACATTTTAGGCGAACAAAAAAGCAAACTAGACGCCATCCGGATCACCTCATTTGAATCCATTGTAATAATCAATCGCGGCGACACATTCGATGTGCACCCGCTCCCTACGGAAGCACAACTAGCCCCGGTGTTCGGCATCTCGGTGGCCGACTTTGATGGAGACGGTAGCGAGGATTTGTTTTTGGCGCAGAATTTTTTTGGCACTCGCCCCGACTTCCCAAGAATGGATGCCGGTCGTGGTCTACTCCTGAAAGGCGACGGCAAGGGCGTATTCAAACCGATGACCTCGGCGATGAGCGGTATTCGGATGAACGGCGACCAAAGGGGCAGCGCCGTCGCTGATTTCAACCATGACGGCCGGGTCGATTTGCTGATGGGACAAAACACAGGGCAAACAAAACTTTACCGCAACCGCTTCGCCAAGCGGGGGTTGCGCGTTCGTCTCTCCGGCGGAAAAGGAAACCCAAGCGGCGTCGGCGCCAAACTGCGCTTGGGCACGGAAACCAAGCTTGGCCCGGCGCGAGAGGTGCGAGCAGGCGGCGGATATCGATCACAGGATGCGGCAACACAAGTGTTGAGCATGAGCGACGCAACACCCACCCGACTGCAAGTTGCTTGGCCAAGCGGGGAAATCACGACGACAGAAATTGCAGAGGGAGCCTCCCGTATCACCGTGCGCAAACCCAGTCAATGAGGGTGATTCCAACAACATTTTTCAACGCGTTGACCGTTACCTTTTTTTTCATCGGCGTTACAGCCCGTGGTCTCGAATGGAAAAGAAATGGTGCTGAATGGACGAGCGCGCCACTCCAAGTCTCGCAGGATGGCAAGGCCGGCTTCAAGCGGCGCTCATCGGCTGTGACCGGAATTGATTTCAAAAACCTGCTCGATAACAAGCGATCCATCCGTAACCGAAATCTGCTCAGCGGCTCCGGTGTTGCTGCCGGTGATTTCGACGGTGACGGATGGTGTGACATCTATTTTTGTGGCCTCGACAACGCCAACAAACTGTACCGCAACCTTGGCGGCTGGGAATTTGAGGACGTAACTGAAAGAACCGGTGTAGGTTGCGCCGGACAGGATTCAACCGCCGCGGCCTTCGCGGATGTTGACGGCGACGGGAGCCTCGACTTGTTGGTGAATGCACTTGGTGGTGGGACGCGGCTGTTTCGTAATGACGGCGACTTTAAGTTTGTCGAAATCACCAAACAGTCCGGCTTGGCTTCGATCGCCGGAAGCATGTCGATGACCCTGGCTGACATCGATATCGACGGCGACTTGGACCTGTACGTGGCCAATTTTCACCCGACAACAATCAAGGACCGTCCGAACACAAAAATTCGCGTGAGCTTGGTCGACGGGCAGGGTGTCGTTACATCAGTTAACGGCGTCTCCACCGATGAAGCGCACTTGAAGGGACGATATGAGATTTCACAGAGCCGCGATATTTTGGAATACGGCGAGCCAGATTTTTTATTTCTCAACAATGGCAACGCAAAGTTTACAAAGGTCGATTTCTTGGAATGGTTTCGTGATGAAAACGGCGAGCGCTTGGCCAAGCTGCCGATGGACTGGGGGTTGGCAGCGCGTTTCGCCGACATCAACCACGACGGCTTCCCCGACCTTTACGTTTGCAACGACTTGTTCACGCCGGATCGAATGTGGATGAACGACGGCAAGGGCCGGTTTCGAGCCATAAACAAGCTGGCCGTTCGCAGCACTTCGACCTTCTCGATGGGAGTCGATTTCGCGGACATCGATCGAGATGGGGATACTGATTTTTTTGTCGTGGACATGTTAAGCCGTGACCACGAAATGCGACATGTTCAAATATCCGAAATGGTGTCCAAGAACGAACCGCACACTCTGCTGAAGAGTCGCCCACAAGTCTCTCGAAACACACTGCAAGTGAACCGCGGCGACAACACTTTTGCGGAGTTAGCCTATTACGCAAATGTCGAGGCATCCGAGTGGTCGTGGGGGCCGATTTTCCTTGATGTCGATCTGGATGGCTATGAGGATATTTTGGTAACCAACGGCCAATTGCGGGATTTCCAAAACGCTGACATGGCCGCAAAGGTTGAGGTGGAAAAACAAAGGGCTGTTTTGTCGCAAAAAAGCATATTAAACCTGATGACGTTGTTCCCGGATCTGCGAACGCCCAACGTGGCTTTCAAGAACAACCGGGACGGCACTTTCAGCGACTCGTCGGCGGAGTGGGGCTTTGACCAGCCCGGCATCTCGCAGGGGATGGCCTTGGCCGACCTCGACAACGACGGCGACATGGACGTGGTCATGAACAACCTGCTCGAGGAAGCTGGCATTTACGAAAATCAGGCACCCGGGCCAAGAGTGCGAATTCAATTGCACGGACTCCGCAATTTTTGGGCGATAGGAGCTGAAATTAAAGTTTCACAAGGCGGCTTAGTGCAGCAACAGGAAATTATTTGTGGCGGCCGGTATTTGTCTTCAGACCAACCGACTCGGACCTTCGGTGTGAAGGAGAGCGAGTTTGAAATACACGTCACTTGGCCAAGAGGCCGGGAGAGAACCATAAAATCGGCCAAGCCAAATCACGCTTATATTATTGCGGAGCCATTGGACGGATACACCCCCAAGCCGCCACCCCCCAAGCCGCCCCCCCCCAAGCCGTCGCCTCTCTTCCGCGACGTTTCTGACACAATTCGGCACGGACATTCCGACGAACCGTATGAAGATTTCCGTCGGCAGTTGCTCATCCCGTTCAAATACAGCCAACCCGGTCCCGGACTGTGCTGGCACGATATCAATCGCGACGGCTGGGATGACCTGATCATCAGCAGCGGTGCCGGTCGGCGCTTGAGCATGTTTCGCAATGAAAAGAATGGAGCGTTCAAGTCCATCACGTCGCAGATTTTGCAACCAACCAGTTGGGATCAAACGATGGTGCTGCCTTTCATCCCTGCCGGTGGCGGCCCTGCGCTGATTGCGGGTGTGTCGAATTACGAATCCGGTTCCGCTGAGTTGCCATCGATCATGAGTTATGACTTTGCTAGGGGCAAAGCCACCGGTATTCGCACCGGCGAAACGAACAGCACTGGGCCAATGTGCCAGGTGGATTTGGACGGGGACGGGGATCTTGACTTGTTCGTGGGTGGACGCATCGTACCCGGCCAATATCCGTCTCCTGCCAATTCGGTCCTACTCGAAAACCGGGGGGGCACATTCGTGGTGGCTCACGAGTGGCCCAAGTTGGGGATGGTGCAGGGTGCTGTTTTCAGTGACATCACGGGGGACAGTCGCCCGGAATTGATACTCTCCCTCCACTGGGATTCGCTCCGTGTATATCGTTGGGAAAAAGGGAATTGGAGGGCGCGTGAAATTACGCATGAACTTGGTTTAGAATCGTACCGTGGTTGGTGGAACGGGGTCGCCACTGCTGACTTCAACAACGATGGAAGGACAGATATTGCCGC
This sequence comes from Verrucomicrobiota bacterium, assembly GCA_018674955.1. Lineage (GTDB taxonomy): Bacteria > Verrucomicrobiota > Verrucomicrobiia > Limisphaerales > UBA1096 > UBA1096. The sequence continues at coordinate 5,647 of JABGZB010000313.1, forward strand.
GACAAACTGGGGGATGAACTGGAGAAACAAGCCAACTTCATCCAATCCAATCCGGGTCTATCACGGCGATATAGACGAGGACGGAGCGGTGGATGCCATTGTATCTATTCGCCGAAATGGCAAATGGCAACCGGAGCGGCGACTCGGTGTTTTGCGAGCGGCAATCCCACTCGTCGGCGAGCGGGTTTCCAGTTTTGAGCAGGTTGGCAAAGGCTCGGTACAGGAGATTTTCGGCGAGTTGCTTGAATCTGTATCGTTTCTTGAGGTGGTTGAATTTCGCTCGATGATCTTTTTAAATCTGGCGGATGGAATGAAAGCGATTCAATTACCACCCGAAGCGCAATGGGCTCCCGGCTTCGGCTTGGTTGCGGAGGACTTTAACGGCGATCGAAATCAGGATCTGTTTATTGCGCAAAACATTTTTGCGACAAACCCGGAATACTCAAGGTGCGATGCAGGTAGAGGTTTGTTGATGCTCGGTGACGGTCACGGCGAATTTGAGGCGATCGCCGCAAGCCGAAGCGGAGTGGCGGCATACGGCGAGCAACGGGCGTGCGCTGTCTCGGATTTCAACCGCGACGGCAAAATGGATTTGGCCATCGGCCAAAACAACGCGCAAACCAAGTTGCTGCTCAACAGCGGGGGAATTGCCGGAATCCGGGTGCGATTAAAAGGACCAACGCAAAACCCGACTGCAGTGGGCGCAAAAGTGACAATGAAAATCACCAAAAACCACACTGTCACAAAAGAGGTGCAATCAGGATCAGGATATTGGGCGGTCAACAGTTCCGTCCTCGTTTTACCCAAACTAAACCAGGCGCACGAGTTGACTGTCGCTTGGCCAAGCGGGAGTGAGGTGAGCTATAATATCCCCGAGGGTATAAGGGAAGTTTTACTTCAGGAAAGCGGCGAGGCCACTGTTTTGAGGGCGCGATGAAACCGACTCGCCATCAACTGGTGCGTCGCTATTGTTGCATACTGTTCGCGATCGTTTTAACCCTCCCCATCTCATCAAGCGCAATCGAGTGGGTTGAAAAAGATGGGCACCGCTTGGCCAGGTTGACGGTTAAGCCAAGTGAACGCAACGGATTCAAATTATTAACTCACCGAGCCACCGGGGTTGGGTTTGCAAATCGTTTGACCCGACAATTGATTGCCAAAAACCGGAACTTGGCCAACGGTTCGGGCGTGGCAATAGGCGACGTGGACGGCGACGATCTGCCGGACATATACTTTTGCGGACTTCAGACAGACAACAAACTATATCGCAACCGGGTTGGCTGGCGGTTTGAAGATATCACGGCCGAATCCGGCGTGACCTGTCCGAGGCAATACTGCACGGGCGCCTTGTTGGTTGATGTTGATGGAGACGGCGACAACGACCTGCTGGTGACCGGCTTAGCCAAGGGGACACGGTTGTTCCTGAATGACGGCTCCGGCAAGTTCACTGAAAAAACGGATTCAGGATTGTTCCCAAAACTGGGGGCCACTTCCATGGCCATGGCTGACATCGATTCAGATGGCGATCTGGATTTATATGTCACCAACTATCGAACCACCAACTATAAGGATCGACCCCCGGGGGTGAATGTCGAAGTCAAACAGGAAAACGGCAAAGTTGTCGTCACGCCGGTGAATCGGTTTCTGGCATTAAAGACCAAGCGCCAAGACGGAGTGCACCTTGTTGAACTGGGCGAGCCTGATTTCCTATACGAGAACCTTGGCTCGGGACGGTTCAAGCCTATTAGCTGGACGAACGGCCGGTTTCTGGATGCCAGCGGCAAACCGATTGCAAAGCCGCCCATGGATTGGGGGTTGAGCGTCATCATGCGCGATGTCAATGGCGACAATCTTCCTGATATTTATGTTTGCAACGATTTTTTTTACTCCGTCGACAAGTTCTGGATCAATCAGGGCGGTGGGGGGTTTAAGCAGGCCGGCCCCGAAATCATAAGGAACTTTAGCATGTCCTCCATGTCTGTAGATTTTGCCGATATAAACCGGGATGGACATGACGATTTTTTTGTCGCTGACATGCTTTCCATGAGGAGTGAGTACCGTCACACGCAGCGGGCAAATGTGTTGAGCGAAGAACTAAATCTTCCCGTCGCTGATGCGAGGTTTCAGCCGGAATTCCCGCGAAACACACTTCAGTTAAACCGGGGCAACAATGCCTTCGCTGAAATCGCCCAGCTAGCCGGCGTGCATGCTAGCGAATGGACATGGGCTAGCCGATTTTTAGATGTGGATATGGATGGTTACGAAGACTTGATTTTGACAACTGGAAATGAGTCCGACGTGCTTGATGCCGACATGATGGGAATAGTCGCCAACTCACCGCGAACGAGAGAGGCGCATGTCGAAAACATGATCCGCTTTCCAAGTTTGAAGACCCCAAACTTGATTTTTCGCAATAGCGGCAATCTCACGTTTAAAGAGAGGGGCAGGGATTGGGGGTTCAGTCAAGTTGGGGTTTCGCATGGCATGGCAGCGGGGGATTTGGATAACGATGGAGATTTGGACTTGGTTGTCAACAACCTGAACGCATCCGCTTTTGTCTTCGAAAACATGGCGGCAGGCGAACGGGTTTCATTCAGGCTTAAGGGCAAAGTTCCCAACACATCAGGCATCGGGGCTCGGATTACATTGAAGTCAGGGGGCTTCCATCAGAAACAAACCGTCATCGCCGGTGGCCGTTATCTCTCCGGAGATCAGCCGCTTTGCGTCTTCGGCATTCCGCATTCTGGCTATGACCTGTCCGCCGAAATTGAATGGCCCGATGGTTCTTTTTCGAGAATTCAACAAATCACGCCCAACGCTCTTTATGAAGTCAAACAATCCAGTGCTAAGATCAGAATCCATCAAGTTCCGAATGAAGTTAAACCCCTTTTCAAGGATGTCTCGGATCGAATCAAGGTTCAGCATGTGGAGAACCTGCATGACGATTTTATCTCCCACCCGCTGATGCCACGTAGTCAGTCTGAGCTTGGACCGGGCGTTTGCGCCGTCGACGTTGACGGAGACGGTATCGATGAATTGTTTATCGGCGGAAGCAAGGGGGGAAGGCTCCTTGGTTTCAAATACCCCCAAGCGTCTCAAGGTGAATCTGAGGTTGCCCTCAAATTGTCGTGGGGCAAAAACTTGAAACTAATTCGTGATAATGCAACTATTCTTGGGCACAAAACGCTATCTTCCGGGTTGGTGTTATTGTCGGCCCTTTCAAGCTACGAAGATGGATTGTCGGTTGGGTCGGCGCTCAATGCCTTGTCGGGAGATTCCAGCCGTGAAGTCTTTTCTGCTGGCTCGGATTCGTCTGGCCCAATCTCCATGGCGGACATCGATGGTGACGGGGATCTTGATTTATTCGTCGGCGGACGAACCCAAAAAAAAGATACTTATTTAGGCATCAGTTCGACCATTTACCTCAACACTCCAGATGGATTTATCCCGACGGAAGAGGGAGATGCTACTCAGAATATTGGCGCTGTCTCTGGCTCCGTTTTTTCCGATTTGGATAACGACAAAGACTTGGACCTGATTCTTGCGCGCCAGTGGAATTCGCCTTTGGTGTTGATCAACGACAATGGCACGTTTAGGGATCAAACAACTCAATGGGGCATCTCTACATTCCATGGACTTTGGAACGGTGTGACCACAGGTGACTTTAACGGTGACGGCCGGATGGATCTTTTGCTGACTAACGCGGGGCGAAACTCAAAGTACCGCGAGCACCTCGACGAGGAGATTTGGTTGCATGTCGCGGATTTCAACGAAGACGGAATCGTTGAGGGAATCGAGTCGATTTGGGATCCCTTTTTAAGCAAGCGCGTCCCGGTTCGTGGTCGATTGGCCTTGGTCAAGGTTCTGCCGTGGGTTGCCGGCATGTACCCAACATTCAGGACCTTTGGCCAAGCGGATGTTCAGGCTATGCTTGAGCCTGCAGGGCGTACTCCCGTAGTGCTGAAACTAAACACACTTGATACGACTTTGTTTTTGAATACCGGCGATTCACTTGAAAAAGTGGATCTGCCTATCGAGGCCCAGTTCGCACCCGCTTTCGGTTGTTCCGTAGCTGATTTTGATGGCGACGGGAACGAGGATATTTATCTCGCGCAAAATTTCTTCAACGTGGAAAGCGAGTCGTCAAGATACGATGCAGGGCTTGGCTTGGTGATGCTGGGTGACGGGCTGGGAGGGTTCAGGGAGCTTTTGAGCACGGAATCCGGCGTGGCAAACCTTGGCCAAGCGCGCGGGAGTGTCGCGTCCGACTTCGACGGTGACGGACGGGTGGATATTGTCACTGCACAGAACGATGACCAGGTTAAACTTCACCTGAATTCAACCGGCAAACCGGGTCTCCGGGTTCGATTGAAGGGCGCGGGGGAGAACACGCAGGCTATAGGAGCGACCATCCGATTGGAGCAAAATGGGGGGCTTGGCCCTAAGAGGGAAATCCGGCTTGGCTCGGGCTATTGGTCGCAGGACAGTTTGGTTCAGTTATTTGTTGTCGAGGGTTCAAAAGCCAAGTTTCATATTCGCTGGGCTGATTTCAGTATCTCTATAGTTTCCATTCCCACCGGGGCAAAAGACATCGTAATTTCAAAAGCTGATGGGGTTAATGTCGTTCATTAAACTGTACGCGAGATTACTCGTGCTGGGAGCGTGCGTATTGGCACTTTGCCGAGTTGATGCGGCGACTCAATGGGTCGAGGAGGGCGATCATCAATGGAGATCGCTGGAAGTTTCTACGGGTTCGGGTTCGGGGTTCACGCTGCTTAACCCCGATCTAACAGGCATACATTTTCGCAATGACCTCGGAGCGGAGAAGTCGCTTCAGAATCAGGTTTACTTGAATGGATCGGGGGTTGCGCTGGGTGACGTCAACGGTGACGGGCTTTGTGATATATACTTGTGCAGCTTGGATGGTCTCAACCATCTTTACCTGAACAAGGGAAGCTGGAAGTTTGAGGAGTCGGCGAAGTCTTATGGTGTGGATTGTGCCAATAAGGATTCAACCGGAGCCGCGCTCTCTGACTTGGATGGCGATGGGGACCTCGACTTAATCGTCAACACTATCCATTCCGGGA
>JABGZB010000314.1 GCA_018674955.1 Verrucomicrobiota bacterium
AAAGCGCGACAACTCATCCCGGATGGAGGGGCGGTTGACTTCAGCGTTGGTTTCAGACTCGCTCATGACACGCGCAGCGTAGCGTAAACAGGTGAACCCAAAACGGCGATGAAAACCGGTTCACGCCCAGGCGCGCCGGAGCATCCCAAGGAAATTCCCGTTCATGATTTTTTCGATGTCCGCCGCCTTATAGCCGCGTTGGCCAAGTAGGCCGGGCAGCTTCTGCAAATCGGCGATCGTGTCGAGATCGCCCGGCGATTGCTCCCGGCCGAAGCCGCCGTCGAGGTCGGTGCCAATGCCGGCGTGGTCCGCGTTGCCGGCAAGTTGGCAGACGTAATCGATGTGATCGACTACGTGAGACAACGCCACGCCGGACGACTCCGGGGTCGTCACGCCACGTTCCCAGCCGGGGATCAGCATCCACGCGTCGAGTGCCGCGCCGATCACGCCACCGCGCTCGATTACGCGCTTCAGTTGCCGATCACTGAGTTGCCGGTCGCCCGGCACGAGGGCGCGGCAATTGCAGTGGCTGGCCCAGACTGCACCGCCGAAAATATCCATCGACTCGTCAAGCGACTCGTCGCTCAAATGCGTCACGTCGAGAATAATGCCAAGCCGTTCCATCTCGCGCAGCAGGTCCGACCCCGCCGGGCCAAGGCCGCCGCTCTCGTGGGTGCCAGGCGCGTAGGTGCCCGGGCCGTAATGGGCCGGGCCAAGCGCGCGCAGTCCGCTCTCGTACGACTGCTCGAGGTGCTGCAGCGTCACCATCGAGTCCGCTCCCTCGAGGCTTAAAATGTAACCGACCGGTAGGTCGGCACCAGGGCCGTCGGCCCACTTGGCCAAGTGCGCCTCCAGTTGGCCAAGGTCGGCGATCTGCGTCATCTCACCCCGACGCTCCATCTCGCGATACCAGGCGAGCTGGCCCTGCGTCTGTGCCCAGGCCTGTTCCGGCGAATGCCAGCCGGGCAGCGGGTTGCCGCGCTTGGTGTACCGGGCGATCTGCGTTGCAACGCACAGGCCGATGTTGCCCCGGCGCATCTCCGGCAGTGAGACGGTGCCGCGGCCGCGATCCTTCTTGTCGGCCTGGCCCGCTTCGCGGCCGCGTATCTCGTCGAGCGGGCGCGACATGTCGCGGTTCCACTCGAGCGCGTTCATCGAGAGATCGAGGTGGGCGTCTAAAATAAAGAGGGTGTTGTCGGGCATGGCATGCGCTTGGCCAAGCGGCTGAGCGGCCGGTCAGTCAACGTCAGAACGCCCGGCCTGTGAAGCCCCGAGTTGCCAAGCGGGCCGCGCTTGACCAAGCTCGCCCGCGATGAAAACCATTGCCGCCGCCCTGCTGTTTTTCACCGCCATGACCACCCAAGCCAAGCCTGTTGCCATCGTCATCCACGCCGGTGCCGGCCGTATCGACCGGGACTCATTCACCCCCGAGCACGAGCGGCTGTACCACGCCACGCTCGAGCAATCGCTCCGAGCCGGGCATGCCATCCTCAAGGGCGGTGGCAGCGCGCTTGACGCGGTCGAGGCCGCGACTGTCATCATGGAGGACGCGCCGGTGTTCAACGCCGGCAAGGGCGCGGTCTTCACCGCCGAGGGCAAAAACGAACTCGACGCCTCGATCATGGACGGCCGCGCGCTGCAGGCCGGCGCGGTCGGCGGCGTGACCACGGTGAAGAACCCCATCCGCGCCGCGCGCGCCGTGATGGAAAAGTCGCCGCACGTCCTGTTCACCAACCGTGGCGCCGAGAAATTCGCCGCCGACAACGGGCTCGAGATGGTCGATCCCAAATACTTCTTCACCGAGCGCCGCTGGAAACAGATCCAAACATGGCTCAAGCAGCAGGAAGCCAAGGCCAAACCACGCGCCGCCGCCGAGCCGGACCGACACGCCGACTACTTCAGCACCGTCGGCTGCGTCGCGCTGGACGCCAAGGGCAACATCGCCGCCAGCACCTCCACCGGCGGGATGACCGGCAAGCGCTTCGGCCGCATCGGCGACTCGCCGATCATCGGCGCGGGCACCTACGCCGACAACCGCACCGCCGGCATCTCCTGCACCGGCCATGGCGAATATTTCATCCGCCACGCCGTCGCACACGACATCAGCGCGCGCATCGCCTACAAGAAAGAAAGCTTGGCCAAGGCCGCGCGCGACGTCGTGCAAACCGTGCTCAAGCAGGCCGGCGGCTCCGGCGGCATCATCGGCCTCGATGCGCAGGGCAATGTCGTGATGGAGTTCAACACCAACGCCATGACACGCGGCTCCATCGGCCCGGACGGCATCCTCAAGACAGCGATCTTCAAGTGAACGCGCCTTGCCAGGCGGAAATCACTTTTCCACATACTTCGGCCGAAAACTGTGCTGGCAGAGCCCACGGAGCATTGGTATTATTCGTCCGGAAAAGGCACAATCATCATGAAAAACATTCCTTTTTACATCATTACTACTGCTCTGGTCGCGCTGGCATCACTTGCTCGGGCTGAGCACAAGACACCCACGGTTGGCCTCTACGGACAATCCCTGAAGGCCAAGACTGAGAAGCCGGATATCTTTGGCCGAACCAAGACCACCTACCAGAGTCGATACGGGCTCAAGGTAGGTACTTCGACAGCCGAGAAGACCGATATCTTCGGCCGCACCAAGACCACCCACCAGAGTCGGTACGGGCTCAAGGTAGGTACTTCGACAGCCGAAAAGCCGGATATCTTCGGCCGCATCAAGACCACCTTTAAAGACAAGTCGTACAAGACACTGGGAACGACCGTGACCCAAAAGCCCGATATCTTCGGCCGCAAGAAAACTGAAATTAAAGACAAGTATGGCCGGGTGATAGGAACGGCCGTTACTGAGAAGCGCGACATCTCCGGGCGCATTAAGACAACGTACAATGACAAGCACGGGCGCAAAGTGGGTTCAGCGACAACAGAGAAGCCGGATATCTTTGGCAACCGAAAGACTACCCACAAAGGGCACAACCCATTTAATTTTTTCCAGAAGAAGGAAAAGAAAGACTAGAGTAAAATTCAGCCTTTGAAGGCATAATGAAACAATGGGGAGAGCTTGGCGAAGTCTAAGGCACCGTAAGCTCGGTTAAATTTACTGATTGGAGTCAAGCGATTTTCGAGAAGCAATACTATCGGTTGAGGTTAGTGGAGTAATCTAAAATGCCATTCTCAATTTTGGGCTTAGGTACGGTCGTCGTAGATCATCAGGTACGGTTGCAGTTGCTGCCTGAACCGGATACGAAAGCAGAAGTTCTTTCGGATTGTTACCAAGTGGGGGGTCCAGTGCCGACGTCTTTGGCGCTGTTATCTCGCTTTGGAGCTGAGACTAGCTTTATTGGCAAATGGTCAACGGATGAATGGGGCGAGATGATTGAGTTGGATTTGAGTCGATCTGGAGTTAGCACCGGATCGGCATTGGTGTCACCGGCGGTTCGATCCGGGTTTGCGCATGTATGGGTGGAGGAAGAGACCGGGCGCAGGAGTATTGCTGCATATAGGGGAAGTCATTTAGTGGAATCAGGGGAGTTGGAGAGTGTTAATTGGGCAGCCTACCAAGCATTACATTTGGATGGTTGGTCGACAGAGGCTGCGATTGAAGCTGCACAACAAATGAAAGCTGCTGGCGGACGAATATCTGTTGATTTGGGATCACCAAAACCCAACTTGGAAACCTTGGTGGGATCGGTCGATTGGGTGAACTGCCCTTTGCGTTTGTTAGAAACGCTTTACCCCGGGGAAAATATTGAGAAGGCGGGGCGTAGATTGATCGAGATGGGGGCGTCTGAAGTAACCGTGACTAATGGTGACGCTGGCGCGTGGTTGATTGGAGTGGACGGTGTGAAATATCAACGTGCATTCTCGATACAAGCAGTAGACACGAATGGAGCTGGAGACGTGTTCTCTGGGGCGATGATTTATGGGGCATTTAGGGAATGGGGGCCGGAACAGCGGTTGCGTTTTGCTTCGGCAGCGGCGGCGCTCAAGTGTTGTGCTGTCGGGAATCGAGAGGCCTTGCCAACTTTGAAACAGGTCGAATCATTCCTTTTGGAGGAGAACTAACCAATGCCCCAATAATAAAAACTTTTTAATTTCGACTTTTTCGGCGGCCAAAGTTGTCTGTAACTAAGCTTTCGCCGCTAAAAATGCGACTCTACACTCCTCTAGGCTTCTTCCCGCGGCTTTGATAAAATTCAGCCTTTAAAGGCATAATGAAAAACTGCTCATTTCAACTTTTGCAGCGGCGGTTATGCTGCTATTCAGGGAGGTTAATGCGGATCCTTTGACGTATAAAGTCGTCGGAGACACCGTTACCACCAAAGATTGTAAAGAGACTGCCTCTGGTGCGTTGGCGATTCCCCTTACCTATGACGGAAAACCGGTCACCAGCATTGGGAATATAGCCTTCAAGAACTGCAGTAGCCTTACGAGCGTGATAATTGGCAACAATGTCACGAGCATTGGGCGCTGGGC
>JABGZB010000032.1 GCA_018674955.1 Verrucomicrobiota bacterium
ACCAGGAGGCGCATGAGGTTTATGCTGCCCTTGGACTTGCCGCCCGGCGTGTAGAGCTGGGTGCGCGGAGAGTACATGCCGGTCATGATGCAGGCGCGGGTGGGCGCGCAATTGGGTCCACCGGAGTAGAACTGGTTCATGATCATCCCGTCGTGGGCGAGCGCGTCGAGGTTCGGGCTCTCCGCGAACTTGGCGCCGTGGAAGCCTACGTCGCGCCAGCCCAGGTCGTCGGCCAGGACAAATACGATGTTGGGCTTTTTTGCGCTGCGCGCGGTCGAAGTGGACGGTGCGAGCAGGGCGGTGAGGAGGATTATGAGGGTGAGTGGCTTCATGGGTTCGGATTATCCAGAGTGAATCGCATTTATATTTGATAGCAAATTTAATTGTCCCGCTGGGGCGGAGTCAGTTTAAGGCATTGGCATAGCCTTTGGCCAGCGCATCGGTCCGCCGCCGTATTAACTTCAATTGTGCCGCATACTCCGGATTGGCCCCCAGATTGACAAGTTCGTCAGGGTCATCTTTGAGGTCGTGGAGAAACTCGTAGGCGGGCTTCTGGTCCACATAACGGGCGTACTTGAAGCGCGGTCCTTGCACTCCTTCCCAGGACATTGCGTAGCGTGGATTGGAGTGTTCACAGAAAAAATCTTCGCGCCATGTTTCGGGGGTGGCTTTGCCTTCGATCATCGGTTTCAAACTGGCGCCCTGGTAGCTGGCCGGAACCGGCACCCCGGCCCAGTCCAGAAAGGTGGCTGGCAGATCGAAATTGAGCGCCGTCGTATCGACGGTGTGCCCGCGATGCTGCTTCGGTTGCCGCGGATCGAAAATGACGAGGGGCACGCGTTGGGATTGCTCGTGGTGTGACCATTTTCCGGCGAAGCCGCGATCACCCATGTAGTAGCCGTTGTCAGCCGCATAGACCACGATGGTGTTTTCAGCGAGGCCTTCTTCTTTGAGCGTCTGCAATACACGCGCCATCACGTGGTCGACTCCGGAGAGCATCCGGAAGTAGGCGCGCATGTTGAGTTGGTATTTTTCCGCAGTGTCCCAACGCCAGTGAAAGCGCTCACGGTGGTTTGATATTTTGAAGAATTCCGGATGCGCTTCAAAAATTGCCGGATCAGACAAGCGCGGCGCGGGGATCTTGAGGTCATCATATTTTCCATCCATCACTTTGGGCCAGGGATAGTGCCCGGCTCCCGGCTCCCGATCACGGTCCTCGGCATGCCCCGCATTGAACCAGAGATTGAGACAGAACGGGCTTTCCTTGCCGCGGTGGGATTTCAGAAATGCGATCCCGCGATCACCTATGAGTTCCGTGGTATGCCGTTTCGAGCCGTTCGGCATGGTTTTGAAGTAAGGGTTGCGGAAGATTTTCTCGAATTCGTCGAAATGATTTTGAGGCTTGAAGCCTTTCGGCATCTTGGCGTGCCATTTTCCAAACAACCCGGTTCGGTATCCCGCGTCTCGCAGGAGGTCAGGAAATAATTCGGTGAGCGCCTCGGGCCTGACCCTGTCCGATTGATTCGGCTCAACCGACGATTGCGAGGTCAGTCCAGTTAGAATCGTAGTCCGGCTTGCCCAGCAGGTCGAACGGGTTACGAACATGTTCTCAAAACGCACTCCATTTGCGGCGAGTCGGTCGATCATGGGTGTTTCCACAATGGCGTGCCCGGCGCAGCTCAAGGTGTCGTTGCGCTGATCGGCGGCGAAAAAGAAAAGGATGTTTGGCAAACGTGACGTTTGATCCACTGGCGGCTCCGCCGCGGAAATAGAACCTGGCAATGCCACTCCGAGGAGCAGCGCTATAACTATTGTTCTCCACTTCATGTTTTCGGAAAACTCACGTAGCGGAAGATGCAAGATCTTACGTCGAAACTTTTTGCAAATTCCGCTACTTAAAAAAGTGGCTCACTCATTTCGCCGTTCATTTTTTCCCAGATGCTCACCAGTTCGGCAAGGCGTTCCGGGCGGGCCTTGGCGACGTTGTTTTCCTCGGAGAGATCCTTGGAGAGATCGTAGAGTTCCCATTGCGCTCTGCCTTGCGCCTTACGGCCTCCCATGCGAACCGCTTTCCAGCCGGCATGTCGCAGACCCGCCTTGCCGCCCTGACGCCAGAAGAGAGTTTTATGTGGTGTGCCTGAGTCTTTTCCGGTGAGGTAGGGAATCAGATCGACGCCCTCAATTTGCTTCGGGGCTTTGATGCCTTTGCTGTTCGCCACCGCCGTCGCATAGATATCGAATGAGCTGACGGCTTTGTCATAGACCTGGCCGGGCGGGATTTTCCCTTTCCACTGCGCCATGAAGGGGATACGCAGGCCACCCTCATACATCATGCCTTTTCCTCCCCGAAGAGGCAGGTTGGAAGACGTAAGTTCGCGCGTCGGGCCGCCATTGTCGCTGAGGAAAAAGACCAGTGTATTCTCTTCCAGGCCCGACTTGCGCAACTGCGCCATGACCGCGCCGACACTGTCATCGAGGTTGGACAACATGGCAGCAAAAATCCGCCGGTGAATGTCTTCGATGTGGGCAAACTTCTTCATGTAAATATCGGCTCCCTGAAGGGGGCTGTGCACCGCATTGTAGGCGAGGTAGAGAAAGAAGGGCTTGTCGTCGTGGCGATCGATGAAGTCGACGGCTTCACGGGTCAGGGCATCGGTCAGGTATTCCGTCTCCACCACCGGTTGGCCGCCGCGCATGATGGGGTTGTCGGCATCGTAGTCCGGCTCGTTGTTGCCCATGTGGGTGGTGTAGATCAGTCCCTTGTTGCCGACCCAGCGGCCTTCGCCACCATCGGGAAGGCTCTTGCGGCGCAACATTGTCGTCACTCCTTCGTAGGGAGGCGGGACGAAATAATGGCCCTCGTGCAGGAATCCGAAGAACTCATCGAAGCCGTGCCGATGGGGATGATAGTCCGCCGTGCCGCCCTGGTGCCATTTGCCGATCAGTCCGGTTGTATAGCCGGCGTTCTGCAAGGTCTCGGCAATCGTGATTTCCTTCACCGGTAGGCCGAAGCCCAATCGTTCATTGAGCGGTCCGGTGGGATTGAACTCATAACCGAAGCGGTTCGGAATTCGCCCGGTGAGCAATCCCGCCCGGGAGGGGCTACAATTGGGGCCGGCAACATAGCCAGCAGTAAAACGAACGCCGTTTGTCGCGATCGAATCGATATAGGGCGTGGGGATCTCGGGATTTCCCTGGCAGCTGAGTTCCCCATAACCGAGGTCATCCGCAAACAGGACAATGATATTAGGGGAACGTGACGTTCCATCCAGTTGAGGCTTCGCCTCGGTAGATGAGGAAACGGCCATAGTGGCTGTCAGTAGCAGGGCAATCAGTGGATTGGATCGAGTCATGTGCCCAGTAGTGAAACGATGATGGTTGTGGTTAGTAGGGACTTCACAGCTAAGCAACTATCATCGCGTTAAGTGCAGTTTTCAAGGCGTTTTAACTGTTGCCGCACCGGCGGGTTGGTTACTTGCCTTCAGTTATCAATTCTTCACCCGTCTTGCCGCCAAGTTTGCGGAAGAGGTCGGCGAGGTCGGTTTGTTTGAACGTGATGGCTTAATCTAGTCGACGCTGAAGAATCTGATTGAGTTAACAAAGACAGGGGCGAGGAGGGGGAAAGAGGTGTCTCAAATTGCAAGGAAAGCTTTCCGTTGGTGTCAAAACCTTGCAAAGTAAACCGCCAGATGAAACCGCATAAAGAGCTC